>CAZWKK010000283.1:0-3051 GCA_964634855.1 uncultured Anaerolinea sp. | reverse complement strand
ACCATTGGCCAGGAACCGGTCTGGGATCTGAGCAACGGCCAGACCATCGCTCAGGCGGCTTTGATCGAATTCTTCCGCCGCATGCGCCCTGGTGACCCTGCCAACCTGGAAAACGCCCGCCAGTTCCTCGAAGAGCAGATCTTCGATATGCGTCATTACGACCTGGAGCGCGTTGGCCGCTATAAATTGAACCAGAAGCTTGACCTCAGTGACCGCATCCCCGTTTCTCACCGCAGCGTGACCAAATGGGATATTGTCTATCTGGTGCGCCGCATGATCCTCATTAATAATGAGGTTGAGGACAAGGACGATATCGATCATCTCGGCAATCGCCGTGTTAAGACCGTGGGTGAGTTGATCCAAAACAAACTGCGCATTGGTATGCGCCGTATGGAACGTGTGATCAAAGAGCGTATGTCCATCCGCGATCAGGATCAGATCTCTCCGGTCAGTCTCATTAACATCCGCCCGGTTGTGGCTGCCCTGCGTGAGTTCTTTGGCTCCAGCCAGCTTTCCCAGTTCATGGATCAGACCAACCCGTTGGCTGAGCTGCGTCACAAACGCACCCTGTCAGCTTTGGGTCCTGGCGGTCTGCGCCGCGAACGTGCCGGCTTTGACGTGCGTGATGTGCATAACTCTCACTACGGACGTATCTGCCCCATTGAGACCCCTGAAGGCCCGAACATCGGTCTGATTGGTCGTTTGGCCAGCTATGCCCGCGTGAATGAGTACGGCTTCATTGAAACCGCTTATCGCCGTGTGATCAAAGTGCTGAGCAGCGAAGATACTCGTCTGGAAGGACGCATGTTGCGTGAAACCCTTACCAACGAGAAGACCGGTGAAGTGGTTGCCAAAGAAGGCACTCGCATCACTGCAGATCTGCTGCCCGCCATTAAGAAACTTAAGAAGTCCACCATCTTCGTGTCTCCTTTTGTTTCTGAAGAAGTTGAATACCTCTCGGCTGACGCCGAAGATAAATATGTGATCGCGCAAGCGAACACCCCGTTGACCGTTGATTATGAATTTGCCACTGAGCAGATCTCCTGCCGTTTCCATGGTGATTTTGTCACCTCTGGCTCTGACGGCATCAACTACATGGATATCGCTCCGAACCAGGTTGTGGGTATCAGCGCAGCTTTGATTCCCTTCCTGGAGCATGATGATGCCAACCGTGCTTTGATGGGCTCCAACATGCAGGCGCAAGCTGTTCCTCTGGTCAACCCCGATATTCCGCTCATTTCCACCGGCATGGAACGCTTTGCCGCCATCGATTCTGGCCAGGTTCTGGTTGCAGAAGAAGATGGTGAAGTGATCTCTGTCACCGGTCGCCGTGTGTTTGTGAAGAGCGCTGAGAACAAAGTGCGCGAATACACCTTGCGGAAATATCAGCGTTCCAATCAGAGCACCTGTATCGATCAGCGCCCGGCCGTCATCAAAGGTCAGCGCGTTCGTAAAGGCGAGATCCTGGCGGATTCTTCCTCAACTGTTGATGGTAACCTGGCCCTGGGTCAGAATGTGGTCATCGCATTCGTCTCCTGGGAAGGTGGCAACTTTGAAGACGCCATCCTCATCTCTGAGCGCATGGTGCAGGCCGACAAATTCACTTCCGTTCATATTGAGAAATATGAAGTGGAAGCCCGCGATACCAAATTAGGCCCAGAAGAGATCACCCGCGATATTCCCAATGTAGGTGAAGACGCCATCAAAGACCTGGATGAACAGGGCATTGTGCGCATCGGCGCTGAAGTTGGCCCTAATGACATTCTGGTCGGCAAGATCACCCCGAAAGGTGAAAAAGAGCTGACTCCTGAAGAGCGCCTCTTGCGCGCCATCTTCGGTGAGAAATCTCGCGATGTTAAAGATACCTCCCTGCGCATGCCTCATGGCGAGCGCGGTAAAGTAGTGGATGTCAAGGTCTTCACCCGTGAAGACAACGTTGACCTCTCCGCCGGCGTAGATATGATGGTTCGTGTTTCTGTGGCTCAGCGTCGTAAATTGACCGCTGGCGACAAGATGGCAGGCCGTCATGGTAACAAAGGTGTTGTTTCTCGTGTGGTACCTGTGGAGAACATGCCCTTCCTTGAGGACGGTACTCCTGTAGATATCATCCTCAACCCGCTGGGTGTGCCTGGCCGTATGAACATCGGTCAGGTATTGGAAGCCCATTTGGGTTGGGCAGCCCGTGAACTTGGTTTTGAAGGCATCACCCCGGTATTTGACGGCGCCAATGAGTATGAAATTGAAGCTGAATTGGCTCGTGCCTGGATGATGGACACCGCCTGGAAAGAATCTGGCATCAAAGCCTGGGATTGGGTGAATGAGCAAGAACACGATCCTGAAATGATCAAAGATGACGACGAAGTTCGTTTGCTGTACCTGGAACAGGTGTTGGGCAAATCCGTTGATGTAGCCCGCATGGCCACCGACTATATTTATGCTCGTCGTGTGAACCTGGAATACTGGCTGCGTGAACGTGGCGTGGACCCCAGCTCTGTGCTTAGTTTTGAAAACCTGAAACCGGGTACCGGCGAATTCACCGAAAATGATGTGCGCGCCATTGCTGTTTGCTTGCGCATCTGGCTTGAAACCGAAGGCGTTGAAGTGGCCAAGGTCAAAGATGAAGATATTCAGGCCCTGGCTGAGAAACACATGACCGAGACCGGACATCCGCTGCCCATTCTGGGCAAACAGATCATCCGCGATGGTAACACCGGCATGCCATTTGATGCCCCTGTGACCATTGGTGTAATGACCATGCTCAAACTTCACCATTTGGTTGAAGACAAAGTACATGCTCGTTCCACCGGCCCGTACAGCCTGGTTACCCAGCAACCGCTGGGTGGTAAGGCTCAATTCGGTGGACAGCGCTTTGGTGAGATGGAAGTGTGGGCGCTGGAAGCTTATGGCGCTGCCTACACCTTGCAGGAAATGCTCACGGTCAAATCTGACGATGTTCAGGGCCGTGTTAGCACCTACGAGGCCATCGTCAAAGGTCAGCCCATTGAAGATCCCAGCTTGCCCGCAGCGTTCCGCGTGCTCGTCAAAGAGCTG
>CAZWKK010000282.1:0-3065 GCA_964634855.1 uncultured Anaerolinea sp. | reverse complement strand
TGGCCAATTGAGTTCGTGGGTGGGGCACAAACCCCCAACGCCCCAAAACTGTGGGGTGGATCTCCAAATTATTTGGCGTCATCCCCACCTATCGCGGCACTGGCTCCCGTGAGACGCTGCAATCTTCAGAAGAAGTGCTCAAACAAAAAGGCATCCTGGCCATCTTCCCCGAAGGGGGCAGTTGGGCAACCGTTTTGCGTCCACCCCGACCTGGCACAAGTTTCCTGGCCTATCGCACCGGCGCTCAGATCCTGCCCGTTGGCATTGATGGACTGGTTGGCTTTCTCCCCAAAGTTCGCCGTGGCGAGAAGGTGCATGTGCATCTCAAATTTGGTGCGCCTTTCGGCCCCTTCACCCGTGCGGATGGTAAGCGCCCCAGCCGTGAAGAGTTGGATGAGATGGGTCACATCATCATGCGCAACATCAGCCCGCTCATCCCACCCGAACGCCGGGGATATTACTCCGATGATCCTGCCATCCGCGAGGCCGCCCGCGGCACAGAGATCTACCCCTGGGCCAACCTGGCAGAGGCCTGATTCTAACAGTTGAAATTTGCTCTGGTTAACTATATGATGGTCGTTGAGAAGAACGACCATCATTTTTTTGTGAAGGGACCCTGAATATGAAGAAACTCCTCCCGCTGATGCTCTTGCTGCCATTCCTTTTGGTTTCCTGTAACCTACCCATTACCATCACCATCGGCAACCCCGCCACCGCCACCTCTGAACTGCCAGCTGCCACCCAGGCTGTCTTGCCTACTGAAACTGCTCTTCCTGCTGAGCCGTTGGCCACCGCCACGCCCGAAATTCAGGGAACGGCATTGAACCTGGGCGGCGTTTCCATGATCGTCCCGGCCTGCCTGGCTACCACCGCGAGCGGCGTTATTATGCCAGAGTCTGACCCCGGCAATGATGGTCCGGTCTTTATGGCCAACCCCGAATACCGCAAGATCACTCTGCAAGGGTATCCGCTCACCGATAAGTTTTGGGAACCCATGGTACAGGTCTACCCGGTGCAACGATATGTAGAGCTGGCGCCCAACCTGGCCGACACTGTTTCTGAAATGCAGCAGATCCTGGCCAATAAACCCGCCTCCTTTGACCAGAGCATCCCCCTCTTGCCCATTGAAAACGCAGCCCAGATCTTCCGCGCCCAGATCGCTTACACCAGTTTCCAAAACGGACAGGGGATTGGCTTCCTCACCGAATATGCCCAGTATTATGCACCGGTCAATAACCACGACCTCTTCTATACCTTCCAGGGTCTCACCAACGATGGCAAATATTGGGTTTCGGCCATCTTCCCGGTCAACGCCGCTTACCTGCAACCTACTTACAATGATTTCACTGTCCCCGCAGATGGCATCGCCGCCCCGCAGGACATGTCCTCAGCATCCTTCTCTACGGATATGGAAGCCTATTATGTTCAGATGCTTGCAAAATTGAACGCTACCTCGCCAGATGCTTTTAATCCCACCCTTACCTGTATTCAGCAGTACATCCAAACCTTAAATATTACTGACTGAACAAATCAAAGATCTGTTCATTTGGGAGCAGAAGATTTTCTGCACCCAAATGTTATTAATTGGTTAACAGAATCGAATCTCCATATTTAGTGTTTTAGCCTATGGTAGAATCATTTAAAGCACTCGTGCTTCATCCCCCTACGGAGAACGCTCATGGAAAATTCAATGGCAACACGTCAGGTGTCCCGTCGCAGCCGCTGGTCGTGGTATTTTTACGATTTCGGTAATTCCTCTTATGCCGCAGTTATCTTGCTGGCTGTTTATGCCCAGTATTTTTCAAACGTGGTCGTTGGAAAAGTTAATGGTCCCACCTTATGGAACTATTCTGTTGGTGCCGCTGCCATTATCGTCGCCATCATTTCCCCAGTTCTCGGCACCATTGCAGATTTCTCGCGTGCCAAGAAGAAATTCCTGGTGGCCTTTACCCTCTTATCTGTCCTCTTTACCGGGCTGCTTTTCTTTGTTCAGGCAGGCGATGTATTTATCGGCATTCTCTTCTTCGTCCTGGCAGAGATCGGTTATCGCGCTTCCCAGGTCTTCTATGATGCGCTTCTTGTCGATGTCTCCACCCCTGAAACCATCGGTAATGTTTCTGGGCAGGGTTGGGCTATGGGTATGTTGGGCGGAATCGCCTGTTTGCTCATTGTCCTGGTTCCCATTCAACTGACTCATAGCGATCCTTTCATGGTTCGCATTTCCTTCATTATTGCAGCCGTCTTTTACCTGGTTTCAGCGTTGCCCATGTTCTTCTGGGTGAAACAGCTTTCTGAGCCAGAAAAACTCCCTGCCGGTGAAACGACCATCACCCACGCCTTCAAGCTGTTGGGCGCTACTTTCAAGGATGTCCGCAAATACAGAGAGTTCATCAAATATGCTGTCTCTTTCCTCATTTATAACGACGGTATCATGATGCTCATGGATAACGCTGCCCTGATCGGCGCCATTCTCTTTGGCTTCAAAACTCAGGACCTTATCATCCTCATCATCATCCTGCAGATCACCGGTGCGGCAGGTGCCTTCTTGTTCGGTCGCATCTCCGCCCGCAAGAGCAGCAAAGAAGCCTTGTTGTATTCTTTGCTAATTCTCATCGTGGCCGTCATTGGCGTACTGCTCATCAATACGCAGACATTCCTTACTCCCACCGTTGCCTTCTATATAATTGGTGGCGTGGCTGGTTTCTCCCTTTCCGGCGTGCAGGCCGTCAGCCGTACCATGGTCAGCCAATTGACCCCATTTGAAAAGACCGCCGAATTCTACGGCTTTCTCTCTGTCGCCGGGCGTACCTCCACCTTCATCGGCCCGGTTGTTTTCGGCTCCATCTACCACACCGTTTCCAAGAACTTGCTCAAGAACGGTGCCACAGATGCCCTGGCACAAAGCACCGGCATTTACTGGGCCATTGGCTCCATCCTGGTTTTCCTGGTTGTTGGTTTGCTTCTGCTGCAGATCGTCCGCCGCGTCACCCACAAAGATCCGCTCAAGTTCGATTAAGAAAAGTCATCAGTGAACTGTACTCAGGCACCCGGGAGACCGGGTGCCT
>CAZWKK010000281.1:0-3068 GCA_964634855.1 uncultured Anaerolinea sp. | reverse complement strand
GTCGGCTTCCGTCCCAACTCTGCTGATCTGGGCTTGGACAAAGTGGGCGTCAAATTGAGCG
Source organism: uncultured Anaerolinea sp. (assembly GCA_964634855.1). Classification (GTDB taxonomy): domain Bacteria; phylum Chloroflexota; class Anaerolineae; order Anaerolineales; family Anaerolineaceae; genus UBA6107. Next base: position 3,007 of record CAZWKK010000281.1, on the reverse strand, counting down.
AACGCGGTCACATTCTGGTAGATGAGCGCATGGCTACCAATGTTCCTGGTATCTACGCCATCGGTGATGTCACCGGCAAACTGCTGTTGGCTCATGTAGCTTCGGCCATGGGCATCGCCGCCGCAGAAAATATCGCCGGCAAGGAGACCCGCCCCATCAATTACACCATGGTGCCGCGTGCCACCTACTCTCAGCCGCAGGTTGCTTCTTTTGGCTATACCGAAGCCCAACTTAAAGAAAAGAACATCAACTACAAAGTAGGCCGTTTCAACTTCATCGCCAACGGCAAAGCCCTTGGCCTGGCCGATTATGACGGCTTTGCCAAAGTGTTGGCCGACCCCAAGACCGGAGAGATCTTCGGTGCCCATCTCATCGGCCCCGAAGTTTCAGAACTGCTGCCCGAGCTGACCCTGGCCTGGCAGAACGAGCTGACCGCTGAAGAGATCGCCCGCAACATCCATGCCCACCCCACCCTTTCTGAGGTGCTCATGGAAGCCGCAGAAGATGTGGAAGGTAAATCCATTCACATGTAGTTAATTACAAAGCAGGCTGGAGAATCTCCAGCCTGCTTTTTTATTTAAGTGACTAGTAAAGGAACTTCACAAAGGTCGGCAGGTCCATGCCAGCGAAATACTCATTGATGGGTACATTTTTGAGGGCAGCCTCAAGATCCGCGCGCTCATAGCGTACCCCGGTGAGCAATTTTTCCAGATCAGCAGTCTCCCGTTCGGCAAAATAATCGCCATAGAACTTGGCTGATTGGATAATTCCTTTTTCCACATCCAGACGGGCATCGATCTCGCCATGCTCAAAGCGATCGCGCTTTTCCACGTTGAAGGCTGGCGAATTGCCGTAATTCCACTCCCAGGTGCGATAGCGTTCATCGGCCAAGGCGTGGACGGCCTTCCAGTCTTCATCGGTGAGCGGGTAGAACTCCACCCCTGCACTATCCTCGAAGTATGTTTCCAGCAGTGCCTGACGGAATGTGTCGATGGTGATGGGCGGATGAATGTATTCCAAAATGTTCGTCACCCGGCTGCGCACTGACTTGATGCCCTTTGAGGCGATCTTGCTGGCATTCACCTTGAGCGCATCGGCCACATGCGAAAGATCTGCGTTGAACAGCAGCGTGCCATGGCTGACCATGCGGCCATGCGAGATGTACTGAGCATTGCCAGAAACTTTGAAACCCTCAATGAGAATGTCATTGCGGCCGCTCAATTCAGCATCCACGCCCAGCTTCTTGAGGCAGCGGATGACCGGTTCGGTGAAAAGTTGGAAGTTCTTAAAGTAACCCGGCTGATAATTGGTCATAAAGCTGAAGTTCAAATTGCCCAGATCATGATAAACCGCTCCACCTCCGGAAAGGCGACGCACGATGCGGATATTATGCTCATCCACGTAATCCTTGTTGATCTCTTCAATGGTGTTCTGGTGGCGGCCAATGATGATGGATGGCGCATTGATATAAAACAAGACCACATCGTCCTTCAAATTTGGGCGACGGATCATATACTCTTCCAAAGCCAGATTGATGCTGGCATCGTGCTCGTTCAGGTTATCTACAAAATACATGGCTCGCTCCTCATTTACTCATTCGGTAATAGATATAACACCAATAATGACAAAATTATACCAAAATGGCCCATACCAAATTATCCATAAGGGCGAACCTGAATTTATAATGAACTTATTCTGAACTTTTGGAGATAACCCCATGATCAAATACGAACCGCTCACGTACCATTCCCATTACCGCAAATGCGAACCGATCATTCCCATCGAAGAGGGCCAACTGGTACAAACCACCACTCTGGATGCACATGGGGGCAGTCCGGAGGGGGTGCGCAGCAAGGGGTTTTCCAACCCGCTGACGGGGCCGTTTGTGCTGCCGCAAGCTCAGCCCGGAGATTCGATCTGCATTGAGATCCATTCCATCAAGCCGTTAGGGAATTCTGGCTTCAGTTATGCCTACCCGCGCCCCTGGCTGATGGATGCTGCTGACGCCGCACTCTTCCCCAACAAAGAATCCGTGAGATGGAATTTGGACAGCGAGGCTGATATTACCGGCACCACCCTACCCAATGGCAAACAGATCAAACTTGCCATGGCTCCCATGTTGGGTTGTGTGGGACTGGCCTGTGACCCTGAGCAGACATTTACCTCGCAGGATGCAGGATCTTTTGCCGGCAATCTGGATTTTCCGCTCATCCAAGCAGGGAGCAAGATCGAAATCCCAGTGGCCATTCAGGGAGGGTATATTTTTGTCGGCGACGCCCATGCCATTCAGTTCGGCGGTGAGATCACTGGCGCGGCGGTGGAAATTCCCGCCGAAGTCATCTTCTCTGCTACTCTTCACAAACAGACCCATCTGCTCTGGCCGCGCGGCGAGACCCGTGATGCCTTCTTTGCCCTGGGCACCGACCTGCCCTTTGAGACTGCCATGCAGCACGCCATCAGCGGTCTCATCCGCTATGCAGAAGAACGTTTTGCCCTCACGCATACCGATGCAGCCACCCTGATCGGCCAGGTAGGCGACCTGCAGGTGTGCAATGTGGTGAGCAGAACCTATACGGCCGTCGCGCTGATGCACAAAACGGATCTGACGGGTTGGTTATAGCTTCTTTTTTGCATTGACCATTTGAATAGCCACCTCAATAGCCGCCAACAAACTGGATGGGCTGGCTTTGCCCGTACCTGCAATATCAAAGGCGGTGCCGTGGTCTACCGAGGTGCGAATAATGGGCATACCCAATGTGACGTTCACACCCTGGTCAAAGGCCAGTAACTTCATGGGAATGTGGCCCTGGTCGTGATACATGGCCACCACAATATCAAATTCACCTTTAACCGCGCGTAAAAAGACCGTGTCCGGCGGCTGCGGGTCGCTGACGCTATAACCCAACGCGCGGACCGCCTGGATGGCCGGCATCATCTGCGTGCTTTCCTGCTCGCCAAACAAGCCACCTTCACCGGCATGGGGGTTCAGACCTGCCACAGCCACGCG
>CAZWKK010000280.1:0-3071 GCA_964634855.1 uncultured Anaerolinea sp. | reverse complement strand
GCCTCCGATTCGGCAACCCAGCTCTGCTCGATATCATGATCCGGCTTGTCAAGACTGTTTAGAATTGCTTCAACCAATCGAATCCGTTCAACAGGTTCAAGCTCAATTGCTTTCTCGGCCAGTTGACTGACTGATTCCATTTATTTCTCTTCTCCAACTTTTTGCGTACAGCGCTTGGCAACACCGCTTCAATCTGTCCGGGCAAGACATGAACGTTCCAGATCGTCTTTATTCACCAAAATCGTTTTGACCATCAATGCAGAAACATTGAAATGATGCGCGGCATCTTCTATGTCCTCATCACTGGGTTCCGGTGAATTAAGAAACGCAGTCAGATCCGAATACGGGCACAGAAACTCCTGCGCAAATGCTCTCTGGAACTTCTGCCGATGAGTCTTGGCGTGCGGACCTGCCGGCAGCAATTTGTCATTCAGGGGAGCTGTGAGGTGGTCTCCGACAAGGCGCAACAACGAGAAACGTCGATTAACCTGAAAGTGACTCATGAGAAAAACGCTGAATTTATTAAGGTCACCACTGCGAAAACCAGCATCCATTGGTCCTCTCACACCATTTGCACTCTCTAAGTAACTGTTTCTGACTTCTAAGATCTCAGCAAGTTTGGATGTCGGAATAGGCCCATGGCCCAATGCCCAGAACTTGCGAGCTATCCGTGCAGCCTGTGTAGCTCTTTCCCAAGGTAAGAGTGATGATCTTATCCCGCTGATTAAACTCCTCAAATCATCAAACCCCGGGATAACGAGTGGCAATGCTTGGCTACGTGGTTCACCCCAAAGAACCTCAAGATCGGAAATGGCGTTTTCCGTGGATTCCGCCACCATCTCCTCGACTGCCCCCGGTCCGTATTCAGAGGCTGCACCTTGAAGAGCTTTGATCGTTTGCTCAGGCGCATCATCGGGATCATATCCCAAGATCGCCTCAAGCTTGCGCCATGCGGCCATCTCTGGATCATAGCTCTCTGTCAGGACCTCTCTCCAGAGCTCATCAAGTCCTGCCGCATCTATCCGCATATTGGACAATCTTCCGATGACCGCCTCGATAAACGAATTTAATCTACTTTCAAATTCATGAACTGGCACTAACACATCGAAGTTGTTCAGGTAGCGGACAGGTTCTTGCGAAGTAATGTGCGTGGCTCTGCCGGAAACACGAATTGACTCACCGTCGCTTACGAAAGTAATGTCGGGCCAGAGGTAACCCTCTCCAGCAGCCCCAATCTTGTGGCTCATCTTCCAAGATGGTGTGTTCCGTTCCGGCTCCCAGAGAAGTCGCCACCAATTGGACACAAACCATTGAGCCAGAGCAAATGCAGAAACTCGCACGCTAGACCGAACCGTCTTTGCGAGCAGATCTGCCATCTCCGTAGCGATCAACCCATCTGCAGTGATCATGAGTTCAGCCAAGGTAGCGCGGGCGATGGAATCGCCATAATCTCGCGGAAGCCAATCAAAATGGATTATGAAACCGCTCATCATTCGTTCCACCGTGCTAGTACCTCTTCGCGGAATGGATCAGTCTCGGGCATGGGATATCCATGGTAAATTCCTCTTTGTGCATTTTCGAGCTGGGCTTCCAAAGGTCTCTGATCTTCAGTTACAGCCCAGCTATTTTGGGGGTATCCATTTTGTGAGCGCTCGCTGATCAAACCTTTGCTGACGCCGGCTCTGAGCAGCCTTGTCGCTTCCATTCTGGAGAAGACTCCAACTGTATCGCACAATGTTTTATCAGCGCGTGGTTGCGCGGGCGGCATCAAACCGAAATCTCCTGGATTCCTCTTATGTTCGGGATTGCCGCCATAGTTGACTGAATCCGCAAGTGATTTTAAGTATTCTTGATCTGGGCCCTGCCGTATCTTGCGTTTCGGGTTGTAACCAGTACGTTTCCGCATCAGATATCCCACACTCGCAGTCATTTTATTGTTATTGCCATTAAAATATAAGTCGCTTTATTTCTATTTCTGAGCTGGATAATATTCAACTGCCTACCGGGAAAAGAGAGCCCAGCTCTTTTTCCAGATGAATCCGATTCAAATCTCGATGAAAAGTATCGTGTTGCGTACGGGGCCAAAACAAACCCATTCCCCACGTAAAACCGAAAACACGCGGATTTATACTACATTCCTGAGGTGTCAAACTCAACAATTCTGCTACTCACGGCCTGGAGTAATACGGAATCAAGTTGGGGGCATCTGGCTCACCAGCCATCCCGCGCTCCAAAAATCCTGGCAGCTCGGTTGCAGGCAGAACCAAATCCGAGTCAATCAGCAGGAATTGAAGCCTGTGACCATCTTGCTGCCCAGCCAGCCAACAAATCTCGTCGTAGAGAGACCTCACCAGTCCAAGGATTTCTTGAGTCCGTCTTTTTGATCCAATCTCCTCGACATGCGACTGTGTTCTCGTTCTCTTCGCACTATCGAATCGCCGATCTGATCAATTCGCTCGTTGAGGTCTTTTCGCAAAACCTCCAGTTCCAGCGAATGGACATCGGTACCGCCAGCCCGCGCGCTACTACCACATAGCCGACACGGCTCGTCAAATGGTGGGTGATCTGATATGTCAGAACCGCATCCAGGGCAGCGTTGATAATGAATCCCCCCAAGCACTGTCTCTGCTTTGTCGGTCCGCTCAGCTTTGATTTTGGCAGTGATTAGCTCGGCCCTAAGAGCTCTTTGTTCTGCAATCGACTCTCCAGAATTGGTGGAGTGAGTGTCGAAGTACTTCCACGACGAAAAGTTGCAATCACTTGATTTTTCGGGATTTAAGCAGGAGCCAAACAGGTGTCGAAGTAATGGCGTGTAAGATGAAGAATTATTGCGTTCTTCCGTGAAGTGCCGAAGGCCGGACTCGAACCGGCAATGGCAGGATGGGGCAAGGGTTTACAATCAGGACGGACCAAAACCGGACCAACGCATTTCGCTGCATTCCGAGCGTTGGAAGTCGAACCCACGCGAGATAGGCCCGCCCTTGGTTTGCCGGCAGGGCGGAAACGAAGTGGAAAACGAACCACTCTGGGGGCGAGAGGGTTTGAAGCGCCGACTTCGACCGTTAGTCTCG
>CAZWKK010000279.1:0-3085 GCA_964634855.1 uncultured Anaerolinea sp. | reverse complement strand
TAAAAGCCTGGTTCTCCACCCCTGAGATACAAACGTTCTTGCAGGTCAACCGCTTTAAAGATGTCCTCTGGTATAACCGTGAGGCTTTCCAGGCCTTCCTATGGTGGATGTTTGTCATTGCAGGTGTTAAGAGCCAGGCCTCGCCTGAGGCGACCCAGAGTGAGACACTGGAGGTCATTCTGGGCTGCGGGGAGATCATCGAGCAGCTTGAAAAAGCCGACACGAAGTCGCAGTACCAGGTTGATAAATTGTTGGAGATCGTGGAAAAAATGAGTCGACGAAACTAGCTCAACGTTTGGTGCCTGAAGCGCCGAAGAGCGTCAAAGAATACGTCTCGTCCGCGCAAGCTGCTCTTCCAGCTTTTAAGCTCATCAAGAAGTGGGATCAGATCCCCAGTGATCGATCGGTTACTGGCCTGTTCGGTCAGAGCCACAGCATGGGCTGCGTACAAAATATTGTTGCGCGGCTCGATTCTGTCAAAATCGTCAAAAAACCAGCCACAAGACGTAAACATGCGCTGACGTTCGTACTGCGCCCGCATCAACATCTGCAGCTGCAGCGATTGGTCACCATGCATGTTGCCATCAAGCTGTTCACGTTCCCAGTCTGCAAATCCCTGCAAACCCAGGATCACCCGAATGTGCGTATGCCTGGCTTCCCAGGGATCACTCAACAGCGAAGTGGTTTGAGCCAAATAGACCTCATCCACTTTTTCAGCAACCAGGTCCAGGAACTCCCGCATGATCTTCTTCCAATGACCGTTGGGCGTACAACCGCATTCCCCGCTCCAGCGTTTTACACCGTGGGCGCAGCTCCAGGAAGTCCTTTCTCGAATGCCAATTTTCTCCACGGCAGGATGATCTCTCAGCCAGCGACCTGGCGTGGAAAAATCCATGTTGGCTGAATGCAATGCCCCATCCAACAGATAGCCTAGGAACTTATCGCGAAATGGCTGATGGTGGCCGTACAACTCACCATCCGACGCGATCAGCAAGAACTGGTCTTCGTCCGTTGTGCTGAATTTCCCATTCACCTGCTGTTGCACAAAGGAATCGGCATTCTGTGTGGAGCAAGGGTCAAAGCTGATGCAGGTACTCAACCCCTGATGGTAGAAAAATACGGCAATCTCTTTATGCTCGGCTAACTCTACGCGGTAGGGATGGGTGATATCCAGATCCTCCCGGTCGGCCTGCCATGGCGCCAGAATAGTATAACGGATGCCATTCACAGCCAGAACCTGTAACGTCTCCATGTCTACTGCCGTTTCCGGCAACCACATGCCCTCAGGTTCATGCCCAAAGGTTTGTTTAAACGATTCTAATCCCCAACGTACTTGAGTGATCTTATCCAGGCGTGAAGCCAATGGCAAGATGGTGTGATGAAATGGTTGAGCCATGCCATTGCCAACTCCCAAACCAGATGAGTATGCTTTTTCATCCCCTGCGATGCGATCAAGCGTGGCCGGTGCGGCGGTCTTCATCCAATTCACCAGTGTCGGCCCCAGGTTGAAGCTCATTTTGCCAAAATTACCCAGATTGGCATTGGGAGCATAGCAATCAGCATTAATTTTTTCGTTCCAGTTGTTATATGGGTCTGCCCCCTCTTCGAGGGGAATCACGCCACTGATGGGGTCTTCACGCGAAGGCTGATAAAAGTGGCCGTGGACACAGAGCGATTTTTGAGCCATAAGGATCGTTACTTGCCTTTTACCTGTAATAAATGATCATTTGCCAGGTTGAATCGCACTGGGAGGATGCCAAAATCTCTCGGCATGGCATCTATCGTGCAGGTTCGGTTTTCTGCCAGAGTATCCAACCAAAAAATTGAAATCGGAAAATCACGAATGATCTGGTCTACCCAAAGGGTCAGGTTTCGCATGTGCCCCAAAGAGTATGGAATGAACAGGCGGTGTAACCCTACCTTTTGAGCGATCTGTTTGACGATCTCGCGATAGGTCAGCAGTTCAATTCCGCCAATTGAATAGATCCGATTTCGCGTTTCCGGTTGTTCCAGTGCCAGAGTCAAACAGGTCACCAGATCCTCCACCCACAAAGGCTGAAGTACCGTATCGCCCTGACCCGGCAACAAGAAGATACCCGGAGAACGTCGCAACAATTTAAGGATCGGCTCGCTGAATTGGTCCCCAGGGCCGAATACTGCGTCTGTACGGAAAATGGTGTACGGCACGCCACTATCAACCAGCCATTTTTCAGCAATCCCCTTGGCTTTTAAAACGGGAAATGCCGATGACCGGTTCGCACCCAGATGGCTGAGCATGATGAAGTGTTTCACCCCTGCCTCAGCAGCCGCCTGGATCACCATGCGCGTGCCTTCAACATCCACTGAATTCAGGTTCGCCTGAGAGCCATACCGTTCAGAGCCGGCTAAATGGTAAACCACATCCACATCTTTCATGGCAGCGCGCAAACCTTTAAAGTCGTTCAGGCTGCTGACGGCTACTTCTACCGGAATTCCATGTGGGATGTTGGGGGATTTTGCGGAAGGACGTAAAAGAATTCGCACCGGCCGCCCTGCATTCACCAATGAGCGTACCAGATGCCGACCTATGAAACCTGTACCACCAGTTACCAATATCATCAGCAGCAAATTATAGCAGAAGAAAAGCCCAGGCCGATACAATTGCATTTTTGGAAATCCAATCAAGCTCTGATCATCGCTTTTTCCACTTTTCACCCGTCCTTAATCCATAATTCCAAAAACCTACTCTTGGTTTTTTTCCTGATCGCCAATTCCTGATCACTGATTACTGATCCCTGTTCACTATTTACTACTCTCCATTCTCCATTCTCTTTTCTCTCAATAATGGCACAAAACTTGCTATTTATTCTTCACCAGTAGAAAAGGGATATACCATGACAGAACAAACAACCTCTCTCAATGATCGCATCGGTTTTCATTACATTGCAGATACCGCTCATTACACCAACAAAGATCTGAACACCTATCTTCCTTATTTAGAAGAGATGGGCGTCAAATGGCTTGTCCTTCTTTCTGAGACCTCCCGTGCTATCCCCGAGACTTTCATTAGCGGACTGGTAAATAAAGGTATTCAACCCATCATCCA
>CAZWKK010000278.1:0-3100 GCA_964634855.1 uncultured Anaerolinea sp. | reverse complement strand
AAATTGACCCCACTGAGTAACCAGTGGGGTCTTTGCTGTCTTGGAAGATCTACTTGATCACTTCAATGCCACCCATCCAGGGGCGTAGTGCTTCTGGTACCACAATGCTGCCATCGGCTTGCTGGTAGTTTTCCAGCACGGCAATGTAGGTGCGCGGTAAGCCCAGGCCGGAGCCATTAAGGGTGTGCACCAGGCGGGTCTTGCTGCCATCAGCGGGTTTGTACTTGATGTTGGCACGGCGGGCCTGGAAATCGCCCACATTGGAGACCGAAGAGACTTCCAGCCACTCATCACAACCGGGTGCCCAAACCTCAACATCATAGGTGATGCGGGCGTTAAAGCCCAGGTCACCGGAGCACAGACGTTTGATGCGGTAGGTCAGGCCAAGGCCTTTGCAGGTATCCTCAGCGTCTTTGAGCATCTTTTCCAGTTCGGCAGCCGAATCTTCTGGCTTGCAGTAGGTGTACATTTCCACTTTGTCGAACTGATGTCCGCGTTTGATGCCGCGCACATCGCGCCCGGCAGACATTTTCTCACGGCGGAAGCAGGGGGTATAGGCGGTAAAGCGCTGCGGTAAGGTGGCTTCATCCAGAACCTCATCACGGTACATGCCGGTGAGTGGAACTTCAGCAGTCGGCACCATCCAAAGGTCTTCTTCGATGTCGTGATACAGATTGTCTACGAATTTGGGCAGTTGACCGGAGGAGTACAGCGTTTCGGCTTTGACCATGAAGGGGGTGTAGCGTTCATCATAGCCCTGACGGCTGTGCAGATCCAACATGAAGGAGATGAGAGCGCGTTCCAGGCGGGCGCCGGCACCATTGAGGATGTAGAAGCGTGAACCGGTTAGTTTGACACCGCGGTCAAAATCAATGATACCCAGCTTGGAACCCAGTTCCCAGTGGGGCAGGGGTTTGAAATCGAATTCTTTTTGTTTGCCTTCCACCCGCAAGACGATGTTTTCGCTGTCATCTTTGCCATAAGGGGTGGTGGGGTCGGGCAGGTTGGGCATGGAAGAAACCAGGTAATTGAGCCGTTCTTCCACCTTGCGTACGTCTTCATCCAGTTTGGTGATGTCTTCACCCACCTGGCGCATGGCTTCGATCTTTTGCTGGCGTTCAGCGGCATCTTTGGTCTGGCTGATGGCTTTGGAGACGGTGTTGCGTTCTGCCTTGAGCGATTCAACGCGGGTAAGAAGAGAGCGGCGTTCGCTATCCAGCGAAAGCACTTCCTCTACCGGCGCAGGATCCATCTGGCGGTCCTGCAGCGATTTCTTGACAAGTTCTGGATTGTCGCGGATCAATTGGAGATCAAACATAGTTGCACCTCGTTTAGAAAATATTAACGCCCCCGATCCTGCGCAGGACGAGGGGCGCGCTCGTGGTGCCACCTGCTTTTACCCTTTTGGAAAAAGGGCCTTCTTTTGGCTGTAACGGGCTCACCGGCCTTCTTATGACGTTCAAGTCTCTGCGAAGGCAGCCCGCCCAAATTGGGCGACCACAGTGGAAGCTCCCAGTTCTTTTACCGATTCACACCGACCACCGGCTCTCTGAAAAAGAGACTGAAGAATTTTCTGCGGGTTGGCTTTGAATGAACCCATTATACCAAAATCGGACGGGGATGACGTAGACGAAAAAAGGAGTTGAGCAAACGCTCAACTCCTTTGAAGATCAATTTAGTGGATCAGCGGCCAGAGAATGGTCTGGATGATCATGGCCAGGGCGAGAACACCACCGTAGATACGAGTGTGCATCATGGCTGCGGCCACATTCCACAACGGCCACATATCTTTGGCTTCAGTCGGGGCTTCAGTGGGGCGTGGGTGAGTGAGGATGCTCCAGATCATCTTACGATCTTGCTTCTTAATGAGCAAGGGGGTGATGAAGACCAGCAAGATGGGCCAGGAGAAGTAGCGCGGCACCAGGAAGATGAAGAGGACCGGCAAAATGTATTGCAACGCCATCAAGATGAGAATGATGTAACGGCTGACGGTTTCGCCCAGCAAAACAGGCACGGTATAAATGTGCTTTTCTTTGTCTTCGATGCGTTTATCAATATGCTTGCCGAAGATCACTGTCACGGTGGCCAATGAATATGGAATACTGGCTGCGACAGCGCCCCAGCTCCACACGCCGCTGATGGCATAGAAGCCGCCCGCGATCATGAGCGGACCCCAGACCAGGAAGACGGTCAGTTCGCCCAGGCCGATGTATTTGAGCGGCCAGGTGTAAAAGAGCACGAAGATGGCGCCAGCGGCCATCAAGCCCAGAGTAACCCAGGGAGAACCAGGGGTGGTGGATGCCTGTGTAACAATAAGGATGATGCCCGCCAGAGCGGCTACGCCACCTGTGAATGCGGCATATCCCATAAATTGTTTTTCAGTCAGCAGGTTGCTATCTAACGCCTGAGGGCCATACTGAGTGCGGAAATAGTTGTCCTTATCCACACCTTTTTTGTAATCGGTGTAATCGTTGACCAGATTATTGGTGGCGTGGGCAAAGACCAGGCCGAAAATGACCAGGGCGAAGCGCCAACCGTTGAACAAACCATTGCCTACCATGATGGTGAGCAGTCCGCCGATGATGGCAGATGTAAGGGTCATCACCAGCACGGCAGCACGGGTGAGGATGAGCCAACGGGATACGACATCCAGTTGGTCCCATTCTTCTTTGCTGATGCGCGGGATGACTTTTAGGGCTTTGAGCCACATTTGAAAGTTCATGTAGATCACCTTTATAGAAGTAATTTTATCTAATTTCTCATATTAACACAGAAAATAAAGAAAAGCTACTAATTAGTCCGAATTTCCTTGTACAACGGGTTTGCAGGGCAGGTAAATAAATCCTTCATCCTCTTCACCCAGTTGAGCAAATTCACCGGGACGGTTGACCACCACCCAGGCGGTATAAGCAGCAGCCAGGGCATTGAGGATGGGCGTGGAGAGGATCATTTCATCGGGAAGTTTGCCAGTCAGCAGGCGGTGGCGGGTGACCTCTTCAAAGAAGATCATAGTGTCTTTTACGGGTACGCGGCGTACTTGCAAAGCAAGCTGGCGTTGAATTCGGCCTTCCAGGCTGGTTGCGCTGAAGGGTTTGATGCC
>CAZWKK010000277.1:0-3108 GCA_964634855.1 uncultured Anaerolinea sp. | reverse complement strand
AGATCGAGTTGGGTTGGAAGTACGCATATCACTTCTTCTACACCTTCCCGCTGCCCTTCCCCTGGCACATCAAGCTGGTGCACGATTACGAGACCCACAAACTGGACACTGTTTTCAGCGCAGATGGGCGCAAGCGATACGAAAACTCATTTAAATACCTGGCCGGACAACCCATTGATTGGGGCAAACTCAACCATAAGGGCTAGCCGGTTTGATGGCAAAGACTTGCCAAAACTTAGAATTTGAACCTTATTTCCTGAACAGGAAGGTGTAAAGATGGATTGGTCAAAAAAAGTAGTTCTGGTAACCGGTGGTACCGGTTCATTTGGTAAAAAATTCATTCAGATGATGCTCAAAGAGTATCATCCTGCCAAGATCATTGTTTACAGCCGCGATGAGCTGAAACAGCACGAGATGCGCGTGGCCGGGTATGAAGATCCCACCCTGCGCTATTTCATCGGGGACATCCGCGATAAGGAACGTCTCTGTCGCGCTTTTGAAGGCGTTGATGTGGTCATCCATGCCGCAGCCCTCAAACAGGTGCCGGCTTGCGAGTACAACCCTATGGAAGCCATCAAGACCAATATTCTTGGCAGCAGCAACGTCATCGATGCCGCCATTGATACCGGTGTGAAGCGCGTGGTTGCCCTCAGCACCGATAAAGCAGTGAACCCCGTCAATTTGTACGGCGCCACCAAACTGGCCGCCGAGAAGCTCATCATCCAGTCCAATGCCTATGCTGGCGGCCGCGATGTGCGCTTTTCCTGCGTGCGCTATGGCAACGTAGTTGGCAGCCGTGGATCTGTGGTGCCTGTATTCCTCAAGCAGCGCGAGAGCGGCAAGGTCACCGTTACGGATGACCGCATGACCCGTTTCTGGATCAGCCTGGACCAGGGCGTGCGCTTTGTCATCCGTGCTGCTGAAAATATGCACGGTGGCGAGGTCTTTGTTCCAAAGATCCCCTCCATGACCGTGGCCGATCTGGCCAGAGCCATCGCTCCCAAGGCCAAGATCGAGATCATCGGCATCCGCCCCGGCGAAAAGCTGCATGAAGTCCTCATCGGCGACGATGAATCCCGCCAGACGGTGGAGTTGGACGATATGTATGTGGTGCAACCTGCCGAGGCCATGTGGTTTGGCCGTGATTGGGAATCCAAGGGCAAATTGTGTGAAGATGGTTTCAGATTTGCCAGCAATACCAATGATCAATGGTTGAATGTGGACGAGATCAGCAAGATCATCGCTCCCATTGAAGCGGATTATTTGGCAGGCAAGCTGGGATGACGCGCATTCTCGTCACCGGTGCGAGCGGCCTTTTAGGGCTTAACCTGGCGCTGGCCGTGGATGGCAAGCAGCATCAGATCATCGGCGTTGCCAATACGCAGCCCTTCACCTGGGTGGGCTTTAAGAGCGTCAAAGCTGAGCTCACGGAGCCGGGCGTTGTGGAAAGCCTGATCGAAGAGCACAAACCTGACGTCATCATTCATTGTGCCGCCATCGCCAATGTGGACGACTGCGAATCCCGCCCTGATGTAGCGGAGCGGATCAACGCTCAGTTGCCAGGGGAGATTGCCGCTGCGGCTGCCAAACACAGCCTCAAAATGGTGCAGATCTCCACAGATGCGGTTTTCGACGGACAGGTTGGCAATTACAAAGAGACCGACGTCCCCAATCCGTTGAGCGTGTACGCCAGCAGCAAGTTGGGCGGGGAGCAGGCGGTCGCTGCCGCCAACCCCAATGCGCTCATTGCCAGGGTCAATTTTTACGGTTGGAGCATGGCGGGTAACCGCAGCCTGGCCGAGTGGTTTGTGAACAATCTCAAGGCTGGTACTGCTGTCAAAGGCTTTACGGATATCACTTTTTGCCCCATGATGGTGCTGGATCTGACCAACACGCTCATGGAAGCCATCCGTCTGGATCTGAAGGGCGTTTACCATATGGTAGGGCCTCAAGTGATGTCGAAATACGATTTTGGACAGGCGATCGTGACAAAATTTGGCTTTGACCCGGAGCTGATCTCCCCCGCATCTGTCAATGATGCCGGTCTTAAAGCAGCCCGCTCGCCCAAACTGACCCTCTCCACCGAGAAGCTGGTCAAGGCATTGGGTCACGACCTGCCTGATTTTGCAGGGGGTCTGGACAAGTTCTATAATCAATATCGACATGGCTACCCTGAATTAATTAAGAAACTTTTCTAGTTTTGTTTTACCTGAACAAAAGGAGACAAAATGGAAATGAAAATTGGAAATCATGTGATCGGCAAATATGCGCCCACATATTTTATTGCCGATATTTCGGCCAATCACGATGGAGACCTGAACCGTGCCATCATGCTCATTCGCCTGGCCAAAGAAGCCGGAGCGGACGCCGCCAAATTCCAGAACTTCCGCGCTCCCAAGATCGTCTCTGACTATGGCTTCACCCACATGAATGCTCAGGTATCGCATCAGGCGACCTGGAAGAAATCGGTTTTTCAAGTCTATTCTGATGCCTCAATTCCCTTTGATTGGACGCCCGTCCTTAAAGAAGAATGCGATAAAGTGGGCATTGATTACTTCTCTTCGCCCTACGATTTTGAGGCGGTTGATTACCTCGACCAATTTGTTCCTGCCCACAAGATCGGCTCTGGCGATGTAGACTGGTTGGAAATGCTCGAACACATTGCCCGCAAAGGCAAACCCGTGCTGTTGGCAACCGGCGCCGCAAATATTGGCGACGTACAGCAGGCTGTACATACGATTCTGCCCATCAACCCCCAACTGGTGGTGATGCAGTGCAATACCAATTACACGGCTCAGGCGGTCAATTTTGATCACATCAACTTGCGCGTATTAGAGACCTACCAGACCATGTTCCCACAGGTGATCGTTGGCCTCTCCGATCATACCCACGGCCATGCCACCGTTCTGGGAGCTGTGGCTCTGGGTGCCAGAGTGATTGAAAAGCATTTTACCGATGATAATAAACGGGTTGGCCCTGACCATCCCTTCTCGATGACCCCGACCACCTGGAAAGACATGGTGGATCGTACCCGTGAGTTGGAACGGGCTCTAGGCTCAGCAGATAAGAGCATCGCCGGCAATGAGATGGACACCACCGTGGTGCAGC
>CAZWKK010000276.1:0-3112 GCA_964634855.1 uncultured Anaerolinea sp. | reverse complement strand
CGAACTCCTTCACGGCCACAACAGGCACATGAAGGAGGATAGATCACATCAATTGCTTTCCAGAAAAAACGATAGAATCCGTATTTCTTGTTGGTCGACATTATTCGATTTACAAACCACCCATGAGGCCAGAACTCATTACTTGCATAACGGCAGGTGTAAAAAGAATCAACATAAGGGAAGGAAAGATCAATAAGGCCATTGGGATAAGCATTTTAATTGGTGCTTTATGGGCTTCTTCTTCTGCCAACTGGCGACGTTTTACACGCATTTGGTCTGCCTGAATACGCAAAACTTTGGCCATACTAACGCCCAACATCTCGCTTTGAATCACGACTGCGACAAAGCTGGTCATTTCTGGAATATCTACATTCTGTGCCATATCACGCAATGCTTCGCGGCGTAGTTTTCCTAGTTGGATCTCTTGAATCACACGACCAAAGGCAGCGGATAGGGGAGATTCCCATTTTTCAGCAACTTTGACCATTGCCTGATCAAAACCCAGGCCGGCTTCAACGCAGATGGTCAATAAATCTAATGCATCAGGAAGCGATTTGCGGATACTTTTTTGGCGGGCAGAAATCTTTTTCGAAAGATTGAATTGAGGAAGATAGAAACCGAATGCAATAGCGACAAGGGTCAATAAAAATTTCTGTCCGAGGGGAGTGGATTGTATGACGAAAAGATCCATTACGATCATTAGTGCACCCAATCCAACAGCTGTCATAAATTGCGAAGAGAGAAAAGTAGATGGGTCCATACGAGTTGGACTTCCTGCCAATTCTAGTTTTCTCGCAATTGAGTTGAGCCAGTTTTGAGGGGTGAAACGTAAAGCGATCTCGCCAAGTTTTCGGGCGATAGGTAAAATGACACGTTCAGTGAAAGGCTGAGACATTTCCAGCTTTTCGAGATCGATCCGTTCAGTCGATTGCGAAAAAGCTTCCAACCGGTCGGCGATCATTTTATCTGATTCGGCTTCAGGGTTGCGAATGCCTATATACACAAGTGTGGCAGCTATTACCACTACTATACCCAATGCGATCAGTATTGCAGTCATAATAACTCCTCTTTCCTAAACCTCAATGGACGCCATTTTCTGCATGACGATATAACCCACAACAATGAGAACAACAGCACCACCAATAGCAATATATCCGCAGGGTAGGGGTTGATTTGCCTTTGGATCCACTAGTACCATAATGTAAGATTTATTCAACAAGTAAAGCAAAAGGGAAAGGCCTATGGGTAAGACCGAAAGGAATTTGCCCGAATACATCATCTGCGAGGTGAGTACACGAATTTCGCCTTTGAGCCGCACACGATCTCGAATTGTGTGTGAGATGGTCTCAAGAATTTCAGCAAGGTTGCCACCAACCTCGCGTTGTACATTCATGGCGGTGATGACGAGATCAAGATCATCACTGGGGATTCTTCGCAAAAGATTTTCAAGAGCTTGTTCTGTGGTAACACCTAATTGGATCTCTTGTACAACACGGCGAAATTCATCACAGATTGGGGATGGTAGCTCTTTGCTGACCGCCTCCATTGCCTGTAAAGTAGAAAAACCAGCGCGGAGACTATTGACCATTAAGCTCAACATGTCAGCCAATTGATCGTTGAATTTAATAAGCCGCTTGGACTGCTGGCTTCGAACATACATGCCAGGAAGAAATGCGCCAAAAATAAGGCCAGCACCACCTAGAAGCATTGAGTTTTGACCAATGAAAAAGCCTAAAACACCAGTCGCAAAAGAACTGATCACCATAAGGGCTACATATTCACCAGGTTTAAATTTTAGATCTGCGCGGGCAAGATCTCTGGCAATACGATCGCCATAAGACGATTTTTCAACTCTTTTAGTCAACCAATCGGTGACTGGAGATTGAGCTGCTTTTTTTAGATCTGTTGGCTTGATCTCTGGCTCGATGTAATCACCAATGCGTTCTTCTTCTTCAGATTTTTGACCTGAAATGGTAAAGTAGATCCCCACTCCGACCAAGATCAGAATGAACACACCACCAAGCCATAAGATCATCGTTGGGTTCATTTAGATTGCCCTCATCTCTTAATGCCAATACCAAAAACGGATTGGGGTAAATGAATGCCTGCTGCCTCGATCTTTGCCATGAACTTTGGACGTAATCCAGTAGCGCGCATGCGGCCTACCACTTTATTATTCTCATAACCTACCTGCTCAAACACAAAAAGATCGGTCATGGTGATCACATCACCTTCCATACCGGCAACTTCTGTTATATACGTTACTTTACGTGTACCATCGCGCATACGCTCTTGGTGAACGACCAATTGAATAGCAGATGCAACTTGCTCACGAATAGCGCGGATGGGCATATCCATGCCTGCCATCAACGTCATTGTTTCAAGACGCGCCATTGTGTCGCGTGGACTATTTGAGTGAAGGGTGGTCATAGAACCATCGTGACCTGTGTTCATGGCTTGCAGCATGTCCAAGGCGGCTGCATCACGGATCTCACCGACGATGATACGATCAGGACGCATACGAAGGGCATTTACTACTAGGTCACGGATTGTGATCTCGCCCTTACCCTCGATGTTGGCTGGTCTCGATTCCAGTGTAACCACGTGATCTTGGCGCAGTTGAAGTTCGGCCGCGTTTTCGATGGTGACAATACGTTCATCAGCAGGGATAAAGCTGGAAAGTACATTTAACAAAGTAGTCTTACCAGAACCTGTACCACCTGAAATAACGATGTTTAACCTTGCCTTAACGCAGGCGTCAAGAAAGGTCAATGCCTCAGGGGTAATGGATCCAAATTGAACCAATTGATCGACAGAAATTGGGGTTCTGGAAAACTTACGAATGGTCAAAACAGGACCCACCAATGAAATAGGGGGGATGATCGCATTTACACGAGAACCATCTGGGAGGCGGGCATCTACGTATGGACTTGATTCATCAATACGGCGACCCAACGGTGCCACTATCCTTTCGATGATGCGCATCACATGTTCATTGTTCTCAAAAGAGAGAGGAACTTTCTGCAATTTGCCTCGGCGCTCGACATAAATACTTTTTGCACCGTTCACCATGATCTCAGTAACTGTCTCATCTTCAAGTAAGGGTTGTAAT
>CAZWKK010000275.1:0-3115 GCA_964634855.1 uncultured Anaerolinea sp. | reverse complement strand
AGATCATGCTCTTTGACGAGCCCACCAGCGCCCTTGACCCTGAAATGATCCAGGAGGTACTGGACGTGATGATGAACCTGGCCAAAGAAGGTATGACCATGGTGGTGGTCTCGCATGAGATGGGTTTTGCCCGTGCGGCCGCCAACCGGGCCATCCTGATGGACGGGGGGCAGATCATCGAAGAAGCTGCACCTGATGTGCTCTTCTCTCACCCCAAAGAGGAACGGACCAAGCTCTTCCTCAGCAAGGTACTCTAGACAAAACAAATCCCGACGAAATCGTCGGGATTTGTTATTTACCTTTTGATGAACAACTGATTATGAATTACTGGTGTTTTTAGGGATCTTAGGCAACAACCAATCCAGGAAGGCGCCCATACTGCGAGTCTGCATCAGCACGCGACCCGGGCCGGTCAGATCCACCACCAATCCCTCGCCGCCCAGGAATGTGGTTTTAAGCCCACCGATGGGTCGCACATTAAAGCCCATGCGCTCGCTGAATGCCACCAGATGGCCGGTGTCTATGGTCACCTTCTCGCCTGGGTTGAGGTTCAACTCATGGATGGCGCCATAACTGGAGAGCACCAACGTACCGGTTCCCTGGCAGTGCAGCATGATCAAACCCTCACCGCTGAAGAAGGTCTTGGCGCCAGACCACTTCGCATCGGTCGTTACCCCATCGCTGGCGGCCAGGAAAGAACCAGATTGAACCAATAAGCTCTCACCGACCAGGTCAAGGGAAAACACATCACCGGGCAAGGTTGGCGCAACCATCACCTCACCCCCACGCGGACCCGCCTGAAAATAGTTGACGAAGAACGATTCATTGGTGAACATGGAGCGAGCCAAAGATTTTAACAGCCCACCCTGCATCTTGGTATCTACCGTTACATCCCCAGACATGCTCACCATGGAGCCAGATTCAGCCTGAACCCGTTCATTAGCATCCAGTTTGATGACGCCTACTGCATAAGACGGTCGGTAAAGAACTTCAACTTTCATGTCTATTCTCCTGTTTGAATAAATAACTTACCCTATTCTACGTGTATCGCAGCCGAATGTTGCATCCTTTTTGGCCATAAGTTTTGCACAAAAATGAGCCATTTTTTGACTTTTCGTTTCATTTATGCTATTCTACTGCATTGACCTAAAGAGTATATTCCCTTCCAGGAAGGTTTTTATAGAAATGCAGCGCGAACGAATCTCTGACAATGTTTTCTGGTTCCAATCTGAAATCTACGCCCAGGTGACTGCCGGCGCTATCACCGGCCCACAATGGGCTGTGGTGATCGATACTCTGGCCATGCCTGAGGAAACGCTGGAAATGCGTGCCTATATTGAGGAACAACTTGGCGTTCCTGTACGTTATGTGATCAATACCCATTACCATGCCGATCACTGTTGGGGCAATTGCTTCTTCCCGGGTGCTACCGTTATTTCGCATTCACTTTGCCGCGACCTGATGGAGGTCAAAGGCAATTTGTCTTTAGAGACCGCCAAAAAAAGCAATCCTGCTCTCAAACAGGTGAAGATGGTCTTACCGCATATGACCTTTTCTGAAGGCAACCTCTCCTTGCGTGTGGGGAAGAAAACCCTCATTCTTTCATCTGCGCCAGGGCATTCAAAAGACGGGATTTCTGTGTTGGTCGAGGAAGACCGCGTGCTCTTCGCCGGCGATGCCTTCATGGCACTCCCCTATTTTGTAGATGGCGACCCCGATGAGCTGACCGCTACCATTAAACATATTGGCAAAATGGGATTGGAAAACATCATTCAAGGCCACGGAGATATTATTTTGCGCGGCGAGATCGAAGAAGCCACTCGCGAGAACCTGGCCTACATTAATGCAGTCCGAAAAGCAGTCCGTTCAGCTGCCAAAAAACGCGAACCGCTGGAAGCGCTGGCAGAGATCAATGTTGAGTCTTGCGGCAAGAGCCGCGTCCATTTGGGCGGGTTGGCCGAGGAGCTGCACAAACGCAATGTGATCTACCTGTACAAACATCAAAGCGACGAAACCGACGCTGCAATTTAGCCTAAAAATTTAAAGATAAAATCCCTCTTTCGAGGGATTTTTTACTATTTATTGTCTTCAGAAGATAAAGTGCGTTCCCAACGTTTTTGCAGGAAGGCTCTGATGCCCACCGCGCGCTCGGTACCGTTCTTCAAGCGTTCCAGGTTTGGCTGAAGTGTATAAAGCACAATTCCCAGCGTGACCAACCCGTAAAGCAAATAAGGCCAGGGACCAAAGCCAGCAACGGCGTTATAGGTAAAGAAGATCAGAGAGAAAAATGCAATACTGATGGTGGTGATGGAGGCGTAGCCGATACCAAAATAAACCACCAGTACCAGGGGTAAGATCACCACCAGGCTGACAGGCCAGAGAGCAATGGCTCCACCCATAGTGGTGGCGCCACCAGCTCCACCGCGAAGACGGATCTTCCCGTTTTCAGCACGTTCAGCCAGGAAGACAGAGAAGATCTGCCCTACTACAGCCAGGATCACTGCCAATACTTTGAGCCAAACGCTTCCAGGCAGGGCCAGATGGGCTATATAGGCCACTAAAATGCCCTTTCCTGCGTCCAACAAGGCGGTTAAAACACCGGCGATTGGGCCAGCCGCCCGGACTGTATTGGTTGTTCCCACACGGCCACTGCCAATGGTGCGAACATCCACGCCTTTGATCAGGCGAACCAATAAATAACCCACCGGGATAGCCCCGATGAGATAGGATGCGAGCAGGGTGATGAAAACTTTACCAAACATTCGTCCTCCAAAAGATACCAATTACAACACTCTTACAAGAGTGTAGTTACGCGTGGCAAAATAGTTTAAAACAAGAAGGAAAGCAAAAATATGGCCGAGAACATGATCACCGGCTCAAACCACAGACTGCGCTGTTGGAATTTCTCCTCGAAATTACCGGCCAGGGTAGTAAGCGCAAAAGTAATAGCCAGCAAGATCATGCCAAACTGGATAGGCCGAACTGGTAAGTAGAACAGACAAACGGTGATCTGCCCAATGATCAAGGCAATCGCCCCTACCCAGGCAAGCTGAATGTTGTCAAACAATCGCAGGTGCAGGCTTCTGGCGCTCATTAAAACCACAGCGATGATGAT
>CAZWKK010000274.1:0-3124 GCA_964634855.1 uncultured Anaerolinea sp. | reverse complement strand
TGGGTCTGACCACCCACGCCGTCTGGTGCCGTGCCCTGGGCCGCCCCATTGAACGCCCCAAGTCGCTGACCACGCGCATCCTCGAGCAAATGATCTCTGAAGAGAAATAAAATGAACGGCTGTCCGAATAATCAGGGCAGCCGTTTTGATTGGAATTGAATATTTTCAATAGGAATGACATGGGTAGTAGAAAGAGGTATCTTGCACCTACCGATAAATGGCTTGCGTCTCACAGATTGGAAATAGTCTTTGGTATAGGTAGGGTCACGGTACGTCGAAACCCAATATTTAGCTCAGGACAATTTCTTTTTCAGTGCCAGATACGATTTACGGCTCTTCTCGTCTTTCTCGTTCTGGATCAGTTCCAGGGCTTTTTGCTGCAAAGTGTCCTCATGGCTCAGCTCGGCCAGGGTGAAGAGCGATTGCAAAATGTCTTGACGCAGCAGATTGCTGTGCTTTTCGTTCTCGCATTCCACAAAGCGCTGACCTAGATGCGCAACAATATCGTCTCTCAATTGAGGCTCAAACCAGGCGGGTTTCCATAAATTTTGCAGGGTCAGGCGCGAGGTGATGAACTTCTCATCTTTGCTGCACGCCAGCAGACGAGGTAGCACTGCGGCCAAACGCCCTTCACCGTCGCTCTGGCTGAGGTTGCACAACAAAATAGCACCAATGTTGCGCTGATACGAATTGGGGTCGCTCAGTTTGGCCACCAAAACGTCCCAGACCTCATACACCCAGTCCACTTTGTGCTCGGTCAGGGCCTGCATGCGCAAGAAGGCCGGGTAACGCACCTCATCGTCTTTTGAATTCAGCTTTTCCAGCAGATCTTCAATCTCAAGCTGCATATTCTCCTCCACTATTTGAGTGAAGAAGTACCAAGGTCAAACCCTTGTGAGAGCAACAATTCGTCCAGGTGGTCCAGGAGGCGATGCGTGTATTGCACCACCGCTGGGTTGGTGGAACCGGCTGCGGTCAGCAGTTGGGTCACATCGGCAGAAAAGCCACTGGGCAAGAGTTGACAATTTTGTTCAGCAAACGCGAGCAGACGCTTTTCGCCGGGGTGGAGGACACTGTTGAGGGCAAAGAGCACGTCAAAGTAGCTGGCCAACAGTGCCGCCACGCGGTGATTGACACTGACAAGGTCGCCACGGCTTTGTGCCTTTTCGATTTGGTGGGCATACGATGGGATTACCCGCCGCAGCACGGCATGGTTGGCGCGGATGATGTTGAGACGCAATTCTTCGGGATAGGGCACACGGGTGCTTTGTTGCAAGGCAGCAAACCAGCCTGAGGGATCGCAAAGTGGAAACGCTTTTTGCAGGGTGTTCCAAAAACAAGTGGTGTAGCCCATACTGGCCTGGTGGCGCAAGAGCACGCGTGCCAGTTGATCCTCGATCCAGGCGATATTCCAGTAGATGACGTCTACCTCAATACCGCTGGCTGCGTCCATCCACTCATCGCCGGGGTCCCAGAACTCGAGCCCCAGATCTGCGCGGGTGTAGCCGCTTTTGTCTGCCAGCTCTTTGCGTTTTTGCAGCGGTACAGGGGCTGTGGTGAACACATACAGGTCAATATCAGAACCTGGCCCTGCTGCCCCGCTGGCTACCGATCCACCCAGGGCGATGGCCTTAACTTCATCGAAGCGGCCAAATTCAGCAGCCAACCTGCGTGCCAGTTCTAGATGCTGTGTATTTTCAGCCATCATTCCTCTTCGTCTTCAGACTCCCAATCATCATCGGCGGGTGTTTCCAAAATGAGGTTATCCACCTCTTCGGCTGGCCAGCCTCGATCAATAAGGATATCGCGAACCACCTCAAAGGTGTGATCAGGCCAATTATCCTCTTCGTGCAGGGCGTACAAATTGAGCAGTTCTTCTGTGCTTTGCTGGTTCATCTCCAAATAGCGTCCGGCTTTGGCGTGGTCTTCTTTGGTGACCGGGCGGGTAAAGTACCGTTTAGTATTGATATAGTCTCCGGGGGGATAATTGCCCTCTTCAGCCAGGTTCCCCTCATTAACGAGGGCAATGGCTTCTTCATCGGTTTCGATCAGGCCGCGCTGAATGAGAATGTCGTGAACGATTTTTCCCGTGCCGGGCACCCAATCTCCGGGTTTGGAATCAGCCAGAATGTGAAGGAGTTCCTCGTCACTTTTTCGGTTCATGGCCTGACGGATGGAGCGGGTCAGGGCATCTTCGACCAGGTCATCGTCTTCATCTTCATCGTCATCATCCGCCACAAGTTCATCTGCTGAAATTTCTTCTTCGTCCTCTTCCTCGGCCTCAGGTTGTGCCAGGGCGAGGGCGCGTTCATGGGTGAGGGTGAGCAACTCAGAAAGGTCAAAACCGCGTTCCAGCAATATTTCTTTGATCACGTCAAACGTAGCCGGGATCCAACCCTCTGTGTCGTGTTCAACATAGATTTCCAGTAATTCATCAGTATCTTTGGCATCCATGCGTGATCGGATGGAGCGCAGCATGATCTCATCGGGTTTTTCTTGATCGAACATTTAGTTGTCCTTTTACGAAGATGGTTAATCACATTCTACAAAAATAATATACAAATTAAACCCAAAACAACAATTCTCTTTTAATCGCATCAATGACCCAACGGATCAGTACGCCGGTAAACCTGTTTAGTTCTGCGGCTGTATCTATATAGTCCAGCCCTGATCTACCAGGACGCAAGCGATACCCAAACTCTCCACGAATATTGAGCGTTTCTTCTGTCAAATACGGTAGACGCTGAGCCAGATCAGACGGCGCATCTAATAAGTAGGGTACATGAACATCTTTTTCGGCAAAGACCAGGCGGATGGCCTGCAACTCTGATCTTGACCAATCCATTGGGTCCAGATCAAACCACATCTCGCGTAATTCATCTTTGCTCATCTCGCGAAGTTCTGCGGCGAATTCCTCCACCTCCGGTTCAATGGGTTCCTCTTTTACTTCGAGAAATTCAGCCAGATTGTGACCCGGGTAAAGGTCGATGCCACAAAATGGACATATTTCTGCTGACCAAGGGATTTGGTTGCCGCAAAAAGTACATTCAAAGGATTCCGGTCCTTCTGCCATCAAAGCGATGGGGTCATTCTCATCATTGGAAAAATAGCTGAGTTCAGAAAT
>CAZWKK010000273.1:0-3133 GCA_964634855.1 uncultured Anaerolinea sp. | reverse complement strand
TCACAGAGCCTTCGACGCCTAATTTCACCTCATTGGCTTTGGCCAATTCCAGTAATTCTGAGTAGAACAACGCCACAGGGCCCTTGTTGGTAGTGACGACATGTTTCTTCATGGCAAAGGCTGCTTTAATGTGATCTGTAGCCGGCTGACCGGTCTTCAGGTCAGTATAAGACATCTCCACAATCACATCAGCGTTGCTCTTAAAGATCATGGCAAAGGCATCCCAACCGGGTTTTGCTGCTGGTAAACTGGCCAGGGTACCCTCCCGCCCCACCCTGTCCAGCAGGATGGCAGGATCCAGCCCCTCAGGATCAAAGGCGCTTCCTTTAATAGGATCAGAAATGGCCACAATACGCAGGTCTACACCCAGGTCGCGAACATATTCATCATGAGATTCACGGATGATCTGAGCCAGTCCCTGCCCTACATTGCCAAAACCGATCAGACCTAAATTCACCTTTTTTACCATCGCAGCACCCTCCAAAATTAATTGAATGGATTATGCCCGTAAATCCTTTTCTGTGCAAGTCATATCGCCAACGGATTGTGTGAATATATAAGATAATATTGATATATATTATCTTAATTGTTATAATGGGTTGAGGAGGATCATTCAAATGGTCATTCAAGTTAACAGTCCTGCTCCCGATTTCACCCTGGCCTCTCACCTGGATAAATCGGTCACACTCAGTCAATTAAAAGGGATGAACGTCGTCCTTGCCTTTTTCCCACTCACTTTTACCCCCGTTTGTTCCAGCCAGATCCCTGCCTATGAAGCAGAACTGGCCAAGTTTACCGTTCTCGATACACAGATCCTGGCCATTAGTGTGGATAATACCGCCAGTCAAAAAGCCTGGGCTTCCAGCCTGGGTGGGATTCACTACCCCATTCTCAGCGATTTTTGGCCGCATGGAGCCGTCTCGCTGAAATACGGTATCCTGCGCGATGAAGGATACAGCGAACGTGCCGTCTTTGTCATCGATAAGGCCGGCGTCATTCGTTACGCCGACGTGCACGACATCAACACCGCGCCCAGCAATCTGGAATTGCGCAAAGTGTTGCGAGAGATTGACCCCAGCATCCACAACCGCCCCGAAGAACAACCGCTGAACGACCGTCCGCTCCCCCATGGCGGTGTGGTAATGTATTGCACCCCCTGGTGCCCAGATTGCAAGAACGCCCGTACCCTGTTCACCAAAAATGGCATTCCTTTCACCGAGGTGGACATCTCTACCAACCCCAAAGCTGCGGCACAGGTAGAGATCTGGTCCGGCGGCTACCGTACCACCCCCACCTTTGATATCGACGGCACCATCCTGGTGGATTACGACGAGAAGCGTCTTTTAGAGGTGCTGAATTTGTAAATATTGGCTTCGCCCTGTAAATTCCCAATAAAAATCCCTTGTGCAACCAGGGGATTTTTGCTACAAATAAGCCATCCACAGTTATTGGTAATTCAATTGAACCATCTCATTCACCGGTTAATCAGGAAATATCTTTTTGGCCGGTTGCATAGGACCAAACTTTTGGCGGGGAAACGATGAAAAACTTACGAACCTTTTGTGTTTTACTTTTTGTTGTCCTGATGGCAACAAGTTGTACTTCAGATAAACCCACTCCCGCAGCGACTCAGGATTCCACCGAAGCGCTGTTGCCCAGTGAGTCCTCTGTCAGCGAAACATTCACAACTTCAGCGTCTGCCTATGTAGCTGAGATCGACCTCAATAGCCCATTCACATTTCGTGTTTATGTATTACCCAATGAAGAAAGATTGACGGCCATAATTCTTGAATGCGGTGCAAAAAGCTACCCAATCTCCACGCCCAGTAATGGCGTTGATTCATTCAATCACTGCTTTCTCAACACTGTATCAGATTCTGCAGCCATTGTCTTACCTGATGGGAACACGGTTTTCATCAGCCCGCATTCTTCCCTTCAGGTGAACCTTTCAGAATCTGAGGATCGCCTTTTTTTGAAAAAAGGTGAGATTATCTCCTTCCTTTCCACTTCGGGTAAAAGAAAGTTTAGTGTCTTAGCCGGTGATAAAGCCGTACAGATTTCGGGTGGGATCGTGGCGGCCCATCAAAAAGATGACGTACTCACTATAGCCACTTACTATTACACCAATGAACCTGTGAGCGTTCAACGCTGTTCTTCCTGGCAAACTATTGACTGCCAAAAATGGGAAAGCCCTATCGCTTCGCTCAGCGCTGACGAAGCAGTTATTGGGACAATTGGCTCTGATGATTGGCAGCATATATCCGGCCAGGAAGGCAATGACGCAGTTGATCTGCCATTTTCGACAACCATTCTGGAAAGTTACATCTACGATTCAGGAATTTTGGTTGGAGAAGCCAGTAATGATCTGACCCAATATTTTAATATGGCAAACGAAAGTATTCAGAATTATTTTGTGAACCAATTCTTGGCAATGGGCATTGATGGCAATGACTATAATCAAATGATCTATAAGAGTAATTTAGATCCTTCAATTAGTTTATATTGCACTGATTTTCCGCAGACATGTGATAGCCCGGAGGAACTGGCGACCCCCGAATGGGCAGAAGCGCTTGACCCTACCGATGAATCAGAAAGCGGTTCCTCAGGCGGAAACCCAAGTGGCAAGTTCCCTGAATTCGACCGTGGTTCTTGTTTTTCGCGTGACGGGCACGAATGGTGCTTCCCCAAACCTGGTACTGTAGATGTTACGATGTCCGCTGAATGGGACCTGACTGCAATTTGTTTGCAGTATCCAGGTGAAACCTTCTGCGCCTGGTCTGAAGTGCAAAGCACTCTGCATTAACGACGCCAATTATAAGATCCACCTCCGCGACGTAGAGCCCCTCCACCACCAAGGCAAGGCTTTATTGCAGTGATTTACTGGAAATAATTAAGTCAATTCCGGTATAATTTATCCATGAATACTCTCTCAAAATTCATGCGCTTTCTACTAATTTCAGGTGGCATCCTTTGCCTCATACTGGGTACCATCGGCCTGTTTTTGCCTATTCTACCCACAACCATTTTCTACATTTTAGCAGCCGCCGCTTTTGCCCGCAGTTCTGACCGACTGTACCGCTGGATCATGGAGCACCGCTTCTTTGGCCGTTTCATCCGCAATTACCGCCTGTAT
>CAZWKK010000272.1:0-3158 GCA_964634855.1 uncultured Anaerolinea sp. | reverse complement strand
AAGCAGCTCACCGCAGCCGGACTCGAACCCCTTTATGATGACCGCGAAGAATCCGCGGGAGTCAAGTTCAATGATGCTGACCTCATCGGTCTGCCGCTGCGAATCACCGTCAGCGAGCGGGCACTCAAGCAGGGTGGGGTGGAGTTCAAGCGGCGCAGCGGCGGCGAGGCCTGGTATGTTCCCCTGGCAGACGCTGTGGCTGAAGTTAAACGCCTGCAGAACGAGTAAATGAAGGTACAATTTCAATCATGACAAACAATCAACCCCCGATCGTCCCAATGTCGTATCCTGATATCACCGATGCCGAACGGCAGGCGGTCTTAAATGTTTTGAATACCCCCAATCTGGCCATGGGGCCCCAGATTGATGCTTTTGAAGCTGCCATTGCAAAGTATGCAGGTGCCAAAGAAGCCATTGCTGTCAATTCCGGCACCGCAGGACTGCACCTGTGCGTCCGCGCTGCCGGTATTGGCATGAACGACCTGGTGGTCACCACCCCGTTCTCATTTATTGCTTCCACCAATGTATTGCTCTTTGAAAAGGCCATCCCGGTCTTTGTGGATGTAGACCCCCTTACCGGCAATATTGATACCCTCAAGGTGGCTGCTGCTGTGCGCGAGCTCAAGGCTGGCGGAGCGGCTGCCAAACACTGGTTCCCTCGCAAAGGCGCCGACCATGCCGGTAAGCTCAAGGGCATCCTGGCCGTAGACGTATTTGGTCAACCCGCGGACTATGATTTCCTCAACAAAATTGCTGCTGAAGCGGAGATCCCTGTCATTGAAGACAGCTGCGAATCTTTAGGCGCTGAATACAAAGGCCGCAAGGCTGGCATGCTGGCTGATTTTGGCGTGTTTGCTTTTTACCCCAATAAACAGATCACCACCGGTGAAGGCGGCATCATTGTTACCAATGATGAAAAGGCAGCCAATTACATGCGCGCTTTGCGCAGTCAGGGGCGGGCACCGGGCGATACCTGGTTGCAGCATACCTATATGGGCTACAACTATCGCATGGATGAAATGAGCGCAGCCCTGGGTGTGGTGCAGATGCAGCGCATTGAAGAGCTGCTCGAACACCGCCAACAGGTGGCTGATTGGTACGAAGAACGCCTGAGCGAGATCAACGGAGTTGAAGCCCCTCACCTGGTAGAAGAAACAACAAGGGTGAGTTGGTTTGTTTATGTGATCCGTTTTGACGCAGCACTTGACCGCGACGCCATTGCCAAAGAACTGAGTGAGCGCGGCATTCCGGTGCGGCCCTACTTTATCCCCATTCATTTACAGCCGTACATGGTGGAACAGTTTGGCTACCGTGAGGGCGATTTTCCGGTGACGGAAGACCTGGGCCGCCGCGGCCTGGCTCTGCCGTTCTCTGGCAAGATGAGCGAAGAGCAGGTGGACATCGTTTGCAGTACGTTGCGTGACTGCATCGAGCGCGCCTACAAAAAATGAAATGAGCGAATCCCTCGTTTTTTACCCCGCGAAAAAAGCCGGGTTAACGCTGCACTACGCGCTGGCCGTCCTTTTTGCTGCCGGCAGCGGGGGCTTGATCTTTTTAGCTTTTGCTCAAGCGGGCGGGGGATTCTTGATCTTATATCTATTTGGCGCCCTAATTTTGTTGGCGCTATTGGGCCTCATGGCCTACCGCATTTACGCCCTGCGCGGCGCCAGCTATACCCTGGAACGCAACGGTTTGCGTCTGCGCTGGGGTCTGCGCCGCGAGGATATTCCACTCACTGAGTTGGAATGGATCCATCCCGCTGAAGACCTGATCACACCTATTGCCAGACCCGCATTTGGTATGCCGGGCGCCTACCTGGGAGCAGTGCAGCATGAAGACCTGGGAACCGTAGAATATATTGCCTCAGATTTGCGCTCCCTGGTGGTGATCGAATCCTTCAACAATGTGTTTGTTCTTTCACCGGAAGATCCGCAAGCCTTCATTGATGCGTTTACCCGCACCCTCGAGATGGGCAGCCTAAGCCCCATCGAAGCGTATTCGTCAGAGCCAACCCAATTCATTCAGGATGTGTTTCAAGACCGCTATGCTCGAATTTGCCTCATCGTCAGCCTGGTGCTGACCCTGGTGATGGTGGTGAGCGCAACTCTGCTCATTCCACTGCGTTCGACCCTTTCGTTGGGCATCAATGCCAGCGGCGTGGCTTTGGATCCGGTTCCTGCTGTGCAGCTCCTCATTTTGCCATTGCTTGGCAGCCTGGCCTTCATTTTGAATGTGGCAGTGGGGTTATATTTTTACCGACATGAACCCCAACGAAATGCAGCTTATGCCATCTGGACGGCTGCGATGCTGACGCCCTTCTTGCTGACCCTGGCAATCCTTTTGATCGTTTTTTAGAGGTCAAATGGAATTCTTACCCGCAAGCAATCTGCAATTGATCCTGGGCATTGTTTTAGCTCTTGTGACAGCCAGTGCTGCCTGGGGGCTGAAGTGGTTGAGCCCGGGAGGCGCTATTGCTGCCTTTATTTTAGGCGCTGTGGTCTTTGGCCTTGGCGGGCTGCCATGGGCTGTGGTTTTGCTCACATTTTTTATTACTTCCTCAGCTTTATCAAAATTTTTCAAACGGGCGAAGACAAACCCCGAAAAGTTTTATGCCAAGGGCTCCAGACGCGATGCGGGCCAGGTATTCGCCAACGGTGGCATTGCGGGTCTGTTTGTCGTGGCGCATGTGTTCTTCCCCGATTCCTGGTTGCCCTGGATGGGGTTCGTGGCGGCTTTTGCTTCTGCCAATGCAGATACCTGGGCGACGGAATTGGGTGCGCTCAGCCGCAAAGCTCCGCGCCTAATCTCCACCGGTAAAGTGGTGGAGGGAGGTACTTCCGGCGGAGTTACTTTGGTGGGCACCCTGGCAGCCTTGGCAGGCTTCGCGGCAGTGGTGGGCGCCGCCTTGTGGCTTTGGCCAGGAGATCTGCCACCCGTGCAATGGACACAACTTCTCGCGCTGGTTCTGGCTGGTTTGCTGGGCAGCCTGGTAGATTCATGGTTGGGGGCGACAGTGCAGGCTATTTACTATTGTCCCAGCTGCCAAAAAGAGACAGAAAAGACGCCCTTGCATCACTGCGGCACAAAAACCACTTTTTTGCGCGGTTGGGTTTGGCTGGATAATGATTGGGTAAATATTATTTGTACCGGAACGGGGG
>CAZWKK010000271.1:0-3171 GCA_964634855.1 uncultured Anaerolinea sp. | reverse complement strand
CTCTTCACGCACCTGCAATCCCTTTCGCTGTCTTACTTCAGCCGTACACCGCTGGGCTGGATTATGGCCCGCGTGACCTCCGACACCGAACGCATGTCCGAGCTACTTTCGTGGGGCATCATTGATAGCACCTGGGCCATCACCAACATCCTGACGGCCTCGGTGTTCATGTTCATCATTAACAGCCGGCTGGCCTGGATTGTGGTGCTTTCGCTGCCAGTAATGGTCTATGTGGCGCTTAAGTTCCGCAAGCGCATCTACTACCACTACCGCCGCTCACGCAAAGCCAATTCAAAGATGACAGCCGCTCTGAATGAGAACATCACCGGTGTGCGCGTGGTTAAAGCCCTGCGCCGCGAGAACAAGAACCTGGATAATTTCAAGGTGCTCTCCACCGCCATGTTTAACTCCAGCTATCGTGCTGCTTTCCTTTCAGCCCTCTTCCTGCCCAGTATTCAAACCATCAGTGCCATCTCCCTTGGCCTGATACTGTGGCGCGGTGGATTGATGGTTTCCGAGAGTGCCATTTCGATTGGCAGTTTGCAGGCTTTCATCTCTTATATTATGATGATTCTGTGGCCAATCAACGACCTGGCGCGTGTTTATGCCGAAATGCAAAACGCAATTGCGTCCTCAGAGCGGGTCTTCTCGCTCCTGGACACCGTTCCCGCCATCAGCAACCGCGAACAGCTCATCCCGATTACCTCGCTTTCTGGCGACGTGGCCTTTGACCATGTCAGTTTTCATTACGATGATAACGAGCCGGTCATTCGCGACCTTACCTTCCAGGTACCCCGCGGGCAGACCATCGCCCTGGTGGGCCCGACCGGTGGTGGCAAGACCACCATCGTCAACCTGCTCTGCCGCTTCTACGAACCTACCGAGGGCGAAATTAGCATCGCCGGCCACAATTATCTGGACTACGACCTGCGCCAGATTCAATCGCGCATCGGCGTCGTTCTGCAGACCCCTCATCTGTTCTCTGGCAGCGTGCGGGAGAATATCCGCTACGGCCGGCTGGATGCCACCGAGGAGCAAATCCAGGAAGCAGCCCGACTGGCTGGCGCTGACCAGTTCATCACCAACCTCGAGCACGGCTACGATCAGGATGTCGGCGAAGGCGGCAACCTGCTTTCGGTCGGGCAAAAACAACTCATCAGCATCGCCCGCGCGTTGCTTGCCGAACCGGATATCTTTGTAATGGACGAGGCAACCAGCTCCGTGGATACGCTCACAGAGGAGCTGATTCAAAAGGGCATGCGTCAGCTCATGGCCGGCCGCACCAGCTTCATCATTGCCCACCGCCTCTCCACCATCAAGCATGCCGACCGAATCATGGTCATCAGCGCCGGCCAGATTGCGGAATCGGGTAGCCACGAAAGCCTGATGAAGCTCAAAGGCGCGTATTACCATCTTTATACCCAGCAGTATCGACACGAACTTGAGACGAGCATGGACCAATTCACCGGGGACTACCATGCTCCTGCCCAGGCCACATAAACATGGGGAAAACCAAGTTCGCGTTAAACTATTCAACCCATGCCGGGGATTTGGTCATAGAATCGAAAATTGATCCTGATTTGTGGAAGTGCCCCGGTTGGCAAGGGATTATCCACACCGCCGAAAAGACCCGACCGGTCTATATTCACTTTGAAATAGAAGTCGGAAACGGCAAATTCAGCCAACTGGACTATGAGAAAATTGCCTCGTTTTTGGCAACCACCCAAACGCCGCATCTCAACTGCCACCTGGGCGCCCCGCCTGAAATGAGAAATGGCTCCCAGCGGGATCGCGCACAGCTGTTAAAGGCCTGGGTGGCAGACCTCTACCGGCTCAAAAAGCGCTTTCCTAACGTTGCTCTCATCGCCGAAAACCTGCCATACTTCCCGATATACCCGCAGTACACCCTCTCCAGCGACTCCAAGCTAATAGGGGCGGCGCTCAAAGAGACCGGCACGGACCTGTTGTTCGACCTTTCGCACGCGCGTATCTCAGCCACCCACCTGGGGGTTGAATTGCAGGCCTACATGGAGCCTTTGCCGATGGAAAGCCTGCGCGAACTGCACATCACCGGGCTCAAGCATGTCCATGGCTATTGGCACGACCATTTCGAACTGGTCGGGCAGGATTGGGAATTTGCCAGCTGGGCAGCTGACCAAATCAAAACAGGTGCCTGGAGACAGCCCGAAATCGTGGCCTTTGAATATGGGGGCGTTGGCGACGTGTTCAGCTGGCGCACAGACCGCGCGTTGATTGAAGAACAGGTTCCCCGGCTGAAAGACCTCTTCGATTTTTAACCAATTAGGGTCTCCCAGTCCTTCCCACCTCTCCTGGTTACAGGGGCAATCCCGCTGCCCACGCTGTCCCCCGCTCAAAATGAACCTCTATTGATGTGCTGCCCAGGAATAGGCAATTTAACGCTGCTTTTTGCCAGGCACTTGTGATTGGAGAAGATAACAAAAAAGCTGACCCGTAATGGATCAGCTTTTTGTTGGTTTTTAGTGTTAACTAAAGAATGGTGACATCCTGAGCCTGGGGGCCTTTGGGGCCTTTGGCGACGGTGAATTCCACTTCCTGGTTTTCCTGCAAGCTGCGGAAGCCGCTGGCGGTAATGGCGCTGTAATGCACAAAGACATCCTTTTCACCGGACTTGGGGGTGATGAAACCAAAACCCTTTTCACTATTGAACCATTTGACGGTTCCAACCTGACGTTCTGACATAATTTACTGATCCTCTCTAAATAGAAAAAAATTGTTCTGTTATTACTTGGGGTTTTGCATCCGGATGACAAGCACTTTGAAAAGCAAACGGCCAACTACAACGGACCAAATATACTACAATGCAAATGGAAAGTCAATCACGAATTTCAAATGTAAAAGGATGCAAGTTGGGCGGCTCCATCGGCATTCCACCGCCTTATTCAAAGCGACAATTCTGGCACAACACCAAACCATCCGTCCATCAACTTTGGTTCAACAAGGCAAAACAAGAACAAAACAAGCCGATCCAGCAGTATTCATGCTTGTATTGACTGTTATGGAAAAATCAGGCGTTGTTGGGGAGCCCAAACGCGTGTTCGTGAGGTATAATGGAGGCGCAAGTTAGAGCAGAAAATGAGTAAGATGGAACCTGAATCAATCACCGGAAGTGAAGCGCTGGTCTCAGACGAC
>CAZWKK010000270.1:0-3184 GCA_964634855.1 uncultured Anaerolinea sp. | reverse complement strand
CCACAGCCTTCACGGGCGTAAACTTCGATCTCACCTTTCTTTAAGTGAACTGAATGGGCAAACCAGACATCCTGCCCCACCCAATCGAGTGATTGCATGTATGCCACCGGCCGGTAGCCAAAGGTTTCCAGTGTAAACTGCTCTTCATCCTGGGTTTCAGCCAGGTGAGTATGCAGATGCACACCATACTGGCGCGCCAGTTTGGCGCTTTGCTTCATCAGGTCCCCTGTTACACTAAAGGGAGAACAAGGCGCCAAAACGATCTGCACCATGGCACCGGGCTTGGGATCATGGTATTTTTTGATCAGCCGTTCACTATCGAGCAGAATATTCTCTTCAGTGTCCACCACACTATCCGGAGGCAACCCCCCTTTGCTTTGTCCCAGGCTCATGGAACCGCGCGAGGCATGCAGCCGAATTCCCACTGCTGAAGCTGCTTCGATCTCATCGTCCAGTTTGGAACCATTGGGGAACAGATAGAGGTGATCAGAGGCGGTAGTGCATCCGGAAAGGGCCAGTTCTGCCAGCGCCGTCTGGGTGGAGATGCGAATATCTTCCGGGTTCATGCGAGCCCAAATGGGGTAAAGCGTCTTTAGCCAGTTGAACAAGTTGGCATTTTGAGCGGCAGGCACAGCCCGGGTTAAGGTCTGATAAAAGTGATGATGGGTGTTGATGAACCCGGGCATGACAATATGCCCGCTCATATCGATCACTTCATCAGCGCTTGCGGGTAATTCCGAGGTCTTTCCTACCTGCTCAATGAAGCCATCGCGAATAAAAAGACCACCACCCGGTATTTCACGGCGGTGGTCATCCATCGTCACTAAAACTTGTGCGTTCTTGATCAGAAGAGTGGTCATGGGTTAAAAGTCCTGCAATTGAGAACCGTTTAGCGAACCGAATTGATGTTGTCTGACAACTATTCTATCAGTTTACCTATATTTAAAAGAAAAGTCAATTGTCAGACAACATGATGTTTGTCATTTTTAGGAGAAAATTAGGAGACTCCTTTATCGGCCAGTTCAGCAGCATGGAGCGTGTTTCGCAATAGCATGGCAATGGTCATCGGGCCAACCCCACCCGGTACTGGCGTGATGGCGCCGGCTACCTTGGCAGCTTCTTCATACGCCACATCCCCAACCAGACGATAGCCGCGTGGCTTGCTGGCATCTTCCACCCGGTTTATACCCACATCTATGACAATGGCGCCTGGTTTGATCCAACTACCCTTCACCATCTCGGTTCTGCCAACGGCAGCCACCAGTACATCCGCCTGGCGAACCACCTCTGGCAGGTTCCGGGTGCGAGAATGACAGATCGTTACAGTGGCATTGGCACGCACCAATAATAGAGCGACTGGCATGCCAACAATGTTGGACCGGCCCAGTACCACAGCATTCACCCCTTCAAGTGTAGAAAGCTGTTTTTCCAACATGTACATGACACCAGCTGGGGTACAGGGTACAAACAAGGGGTCGCGTCCCTTTTGTGCCAGGCGGCCAATGTTCACTGGATGAAAACCATCCACGTCTTTGGAGAGCGAGATCAGGCTGAGCACGCTCTCTTCGTCCAACCCTGTGGGGAGAGGAAGCTGTACCAAAATACCATTTACTTTGGGGTCTTTGTTCAGATCAGCAACCAGTTTTTCTACTTCCTTCTGGCTGGCGTTGGCGGGCAATTCATAACCGAAAGACTCAATGCCAACTTCGGCACAGGCTTTTTGTTTGGATTTAACGTAAGACTGGGATGCCGGGTTCTCTCCAACCAACACAGTGGCCAGCCCAGGCCGCGATTTACCTTCACTTATCCGCTGCTGAACCTTGAGTGCCACTTCAGCTCGGATCTGGTCTGCCAAGATTTTGCCATCGATCACTTGTGCTGTCATAATCACCCTTTCTGATTTTTCTTTAATTATACATAGCCCAGAATTAACTTCAAATGCAGTGACCCAAAATTTATAGACAAACATCCATCAATTGATCGAAAAGATTGCGCCCACCTCATGGTAGAATAATTCAGCAATCAATTATCCTTTTGGAGGATGCCTTATGAGTAAGATTTGTGTAGTAGGAACCGGATACGTGGGACTGGTCACCGGAACCTGCTTTGCGGACCTTGGCAATGACGTCACCTGCTTGGACGTGGATCACAACAGAATTGATAAACTTCTGCAGGGCGAAATGCCGATCTACGAGCCCGGCCTTGAGCAACTGGTAGAACAGAACGTTAAAGCTGGCCGTCTGAAATTCACCACCGATTACGTTTCTGCCCTGGATAAAGCTGAATATGCCTTCATCGCCGTGGGTACCCCCTCTGGCACAGACGGTGAAGCGGATCTGCAATACGTGCGCTCCGCCGCTGAGCAGATCGCCGACCTGGTCGATTGGCCCATTGTGGTCATCAATAAATCCACTGTGCCCGTTGGTACTGGTGATTGGGTGGCAGATATCATCAACAACCGCCGCAAAAACCGCCCGCTGGACTTTAGCGTGGTCTCAAATCCCGAATTTTTACGTGAAGGCTCAGCCATCGGCGATTTTATGACCCCCGACCGCGTGGTTTTGGGTTCACTCAACCGCGATGCGGCCCAAAAAGTTGCCCAGTTGTACCAACCCTTACGCTGCACCATCATGATCACCGACCTGCGCACCGCAGAGATGATCAAATACGCCTCCAATGCTTTCCTCGCCACCCGCATCTCCTTCATCAATGAGATCGCCAATATGTGCGAAGAACTCGGCGCTGATGTTAATGAAGTGGCGCGTGGCATGGGTCTTGACAAACGCATCGGCCCAAGCTTCCTCGATGCCGGGCTGGGTTGGGGTGGCTCCTGCTTCCCCAAGGACGTCAAAGCCCTTGAACACATGGCTGTGCTCAACGGCACTCATCCGCAGTTACTGCAGGCCGTCATGGAGATCAATCGCAATCAGCGCCGCCGTGCAGTGATGAAAGTGCGCAAAGCCCTGGGCGGCAACCTCAATGACAAGACCATCGGCGTACTAGGTTTGGCCTTCAAACCCAACACGGACGACATCCGTGAGTCTCCTGCCCTGGAGATCATTCACCTGCTTCAGAACGAAGGTGCCACAGTAAAATCTTATGACCCTCAGGCTATGGAAAACGTGGCCAAAGTTTCTCCGAAGACGGTTTTATGCGAAAATCCTTACCAGGTGGCTGAAGGAGC
>CAZWKK010000269.1:0-3185 GCA_964634855.1 uncultured Anaerolinea sp. | reverse complement strand
TCCAGAGCAAACTTCTTTTCCAAACGGCCCTTGTAGAAGTCTTCCTCCATGGTAAAGCGAGTCCCCAGCAGGCCAATGCGTTTGAACCCGCGGGCCACGATCTGCTCAGCGGTGGCGTCTGCGATGTGCAGCAAGGGTATGCTCACGCTGGCAGACACTTCATCGGCCATCTTGTGCATGGTGTTGGTACAGATGACGATAAAATCAGCGCCGCCCAGTTGCAGGCTTTGCGCCGCCTCCACCATCATCTGCGTTGCCTCGTCCCATCGGCCCTCCCGCTGCAGGGTCTCGATCTCGGCAAAATCCACCGAGATCATCAGGCTTTTGGCTGAATGTACCCCACCCAACCTTTTTGCCACCCGTTCGTTCACAATGCGGTAATATTCCAGGGAAGATTCCCAGCTCATTCCGCCGATCATGCCAATTGTTTTCATAGTTGGACCTCAAGATTGATGATAAAGTGAATGAAACTATGCTCTCTATTCTATGCTAAAATCGTTCAAATCGGTTTATCAGGCAGTAAATTATGACCCCTCCTCAGCGAATCGTTATCAAGATCGGCACCTCCACCCTCACCGGCGGGGGCAAAAAGCTTTCCGCACCGCAACTGGTTGACCTGGCGCGTCAACTCTCGGCGCTAATGGCTGAAAAAACACAGGTGGTATTGGTCTCTTCCGGCGCCATTGCCGCCGGCCGCGAAGCGCTGAACTTCCCTGCGCTGCCGGAACTGCTGCATGCCAAGCAGATGCTGGCTGCTGTGGGCCAACCGCGCCTGATGGCCATGTATGAGCGCTTTTTTGCCATTTACGGCGTGCAGGTGGCCCAGGTGCTGCTCACCCGCGCTGACCTGGCTGACCGGCATGGTTATTTGAACGCCCGTGACACTTTAGAAGCATTATTGGGGCAGGGCATTCTAGCCATTATTAATGAAAACGATACCGTTGCCACTGAGGAGATCCGCTTTGGTGACAACGACAACCTCTCTGCCCAGGTGGCCAATATGATCGAGGCCGACTTGCTGGTGCTTCTCACCGATCAAGACGGCCTTTACAGCGCTGACCCGCGCAGCGATCCCAACGCTAAGTTGATCCAGCAGGTGGGACCGGAACCCATACCGTCAGCATTATGGCAGGCGGTGGGCGGTTCCAACTCCGGCTTGGGCACGGGGGGGATGGTAACCAAATTGCAGGCGGCCGATCTGGCCCGTCACGGCGGCGCCGCAGTGGTCATTGCCCGCGGATCCTTGGAAAACATTATCCTGCGCATTTATCAGGGCGAAGCCATTGGTACTCGCTTCATCCCTGTGATGAACAAGCTGGAAGGCCGCAAAAAACGCATTTTAGCCGGCAGCCGCAGCAAAGCCGAACTGGTCATCGACGATGGTGCCGTCAAGGCACTGGCGCGCGGCGGCTCTCTGTTGCCGGCCGGCGTGGTACGCGTCAACGGCAAATTTGAACGAGGTGATGCCATTCGTGTGGTCTCACTGGAGCAAAAAGCCGTAGCCATTGGTCTGACCAATTACTCGGCCGCGGATGTGCAAAAGATCATCGGGCACAAATCCGGCGAGATCGAAGCCGCTCTGGGCTACACCTTCGGCGATGAAGTGATCCACCGTGACCATATGGCCCTTTTATAGAGGTAGAACATGAGCGAATTCCCTTCCATTGAGGTTTTATGCCGTCAGGCAAAAGCAGCCGCCCGCAAACTGGCCCACGTTTCTACTGAGGCCAAGAATGCCGCCATCGAAGTTGTGGCTGCTCAGATCTGGCAGGAACGCGAGGCTGTGTTGGATGCCAACCGCCAGGATCTGGCCGAGGCGGCTAATAACGGCATGAGCGCTGCCCTGCAAGACCGGCTGCGCCTGGATGAGAAACGCCTGGCCGGCATTGTGGAAGATCTGCGCCAGGTAGAACAGCTCACCGATCCGGTGAACGAGGTAATGGAAGAAAAAACCCTGCCCAACGGCCTGCTGCTCAGCAAGCGGCGTGTGCCTCTGGGCGTGCTGGCGGTGATCTATGAAGCCCGCCCCAACGTTACCGTTGATGTGGCCGGGCTGGCGCTGAAATCGGGGAATGCCGTCATTCTGCGCGGCGGCTCTGAGACCATCCGTTCCAACCGCGTGCTGGCCGAGGCCATTCAGCGTGGGCTGGCGGGCAGCGCCGTACCCGCCGAAGCCATCCAACTGGTGGCTGACCCGGAGCGGGCGCGTGTATTGGAACTGCTGCAAATGGATGAGTATGTTGATCTGGTCATACCGCGTGGCGGGGCCAGTTTGCATGAATTTTGCCGCAAGAACAGCCGCATCCCCGTCATCACCGGCGGGATGGGTGTTTGCCATTTGTTTGTTGATGAAAGTGCCGATCTGGAGCGCTCGCTGGAAGTGATCCGCAACGCCAAAGTACAGCGGCCTTCTGTATGCAACGCGTTAGATACCGTCCTGGTGCATCAGGCCGTGGCTGCCCGCTTTTTGCCCGCCCTGGTGCAGCATCTCAAAGCCGATGGCGTCACCTTCCGCGCCGAAGCGCAGGCGTATGCATTACTGAAAGACAATTACGCTGAATGCGTCTTGCCAGCCGGCGAAAAGGATTTTGACACCGAATGGATGTCTTTGGTTTTGGGGCTCAAAGTGGTTTCCGGGTTGGATGAAGCCATTGAACACATCGCGGTGCATTCCACTGCCCATTCTGATGGCATCCTCACCGAGACCCCTGCCAATGCCGAGCGTTTTTTGGAAGAAGTCGATTCGGCGGCGGTATATGTGAACGCCTCCACCCGCTTCACCGATGGCGGACAGTTTGGTATGGGCGCCGAGATTGCCGTCTCCACCCAGCGGTTGCATGCCCGCGGCCCCATGGGTCTGAGCGAGTTGACCACCTACAAATGGGTGGTGCGTGGTGATTATCAGGTGAGAGCGTAACCGTTAATTATTGGGTTTGAATGCGTTTGATTCCCCCCCATGTTAGCGAAATCTAATTGCTGAAGTGATAAATGATTCGAATTATTGGTAGGGTCACGATATATCGTGACCCAAATTTTTGGCAAAAATGAATTTTGGATAACAAAAGGGATGGTGAATTATCGGTAGAGGCGCAGCGACGCTGCGCCCCTACGTTGGCATACATTGATTGCTGCAATGATTCAATATTTGAATTACCGGTAGGGGCACGATATATCGTGCCCCTACG
>CAZWKK010000268.1:0-3186 GCA_964634855.1 uncultured Anaerolinea sp. | reverse complement strand
TCGATTGGGTGGGGCAGGATGTCTGGTTTGCCCATTCAGTTCACTTAAAGAAAGATGAGATCGAAGTTTACGCCCACGAAGGCTGTGGGGTGGCTCACTGCCCTTCTTCCAACATGCGGCTCGCTTCTGGCATTGCACCCTTGCGTGAGTTCATGCAGGCCGGGGTGAAGGTTGGCCTGGGAGTGGATGGGTCTGCCAGTAATGATGGCTCGCACCTGTTGGCAGAAGCCCGCCAGGCGATGTTGTTGGCCCGTTTACGATCCGGTTTGGAAGGAGCTTCACTTTCTTCTACCGGAAGTGAGATCCTCACTGCCCGCCAGGCGCTGGAATTGGCAACCCGCGGCGGTGCTGCCGTATTGGGCCGTCAGGATCTGGGATCTCTGGAAGTTGGCAAGTGTGCCGACCTGATTGGTGTCAATTTGAACCGTCTAGATTATGCCGGCGCCTTACATGATCCTGTGGCTGCTGTTGTTTTTTGCCAGCCACAAAATGTGGATTACAACATTGTTCATGGCAAAGTGGTGGTGAACAAAGGTCAATTGGTGGGGCTTGACCTGGCGAAACACGTGCAAGCTCACAACCGGGCGGCCAAACGGCTGCTCGAAGGCTGATTCAGCGACCTTACGAAAGGGAACCAAAATGGGAATGGATTCTTTCTGGTTACAAAATGCCCGTGAATTGGTAGATTGCGCCATGGGGCGTGTTCCTGCCGATACCGTTATCCGTAACGGTAAGTGGGTTTGCGTCCAGACCGGAGAGATCATCCCTAAAACAGATATTGCAATTCTCAGTGGACGAATTGCCTACGTGGGTGAGGATGCCAGCCATACCATCGGCGAATCGACGCATGTGATCGATGCTCAAGGAAAGTATCTGGTTCCCGGACTATTAGATGGACACATGCACGTTGAATCAGGCATGTTAACGGTGACCGAGTTCGTGCGCGCCGCCATGCCGCATGGCACTACCGGCATGTTTGCCGACCCGCATGAGATTGCCAACGTTTTTGGTCTGCGTGGGGTGCGTTTAATGGTGGATGACGCTGCCCAACAACCTATCCATGTGTTCATTCAAATGCCTTCCTGCGTGCCATCTGCACCCGGTTTTGAAACCCCCGGCGCTGTGCTTGGTCCTAAAGAAGTGACCGAAGCCATGACCTGGCCTGGCATCATTGGCCTGGGCGAGATGATGAATTTCCCTGGTGTCTTTATGGGCGACGATAAGGTCCACGCAGAGATGTCTGCCACCCGCTGTGCCGGCAAGGTCATCGGTGGCCATTATGCTTCTCCTGATCTGGGTTTGCCTTTCCACGGATATTTGGCCGGTGGCCCCCAAGATGATCACGAGGGCACCACCAAAGAAGGCGCCATCGCCAGAGCCCGCCAGGGCATGAAGGTGATGATGCGCTATGGTTCTGCCTGGCACGATGTTGCCGCTCAGGTGAAAGCCGTTACCGAGGCAGGCTTGAACCCACGCGGATTCATTTTATGTACCGATGATTGCCACTCAGCCACCCTGGTACAGGAAGGCCACATTGATCGGGTGGTACGCCACGCCATCAGCCAGGGTCTCGACCCGATGATCGCCTTGCAGATGTGCACAATCAATACGGCTGAACATTTTGGCGTTTCCCGTGAGATGGGCCTCATCGCCCCGGGTCGCTACGCCGATATTTTGCTGGTAGAAGATCTCAACAACTTCACTGCTCAACTGGTCATTGCACGTGGGGTTGAAGTAGCCCGTGACGGCAAAGTATTGGTTGAACTGCCCAGTATCGAATATGCTGATTGGGCGTGCCAGTCGGTTCACCTCAAACGTCCGCTCACAGCAGCTGATTTTCGTTTGGAATATGTTAATGGCAATGAGGTGATGGCCAACGTGATCGGCATCATCGAAAATCAAGCGCCAAACCGCCATTTGAAGCTGAAAATGAAAAACCAAAATGGCGAGATCAAATCTGATCTGGCGCAGGATATTTGCAAAGTTGCGCTTATTGACCGTCATCATGCATCTGGCACTGTGCAGGTCGGCCTGGTATCTGGCTTTGGATTCAATGTCCCCTGTGCCATCGCCACCACGGTCGCTCATGACAGCCACCAGTTGGTGGTAGTTGGCACCGATGATGAGAACATGGCTCTGGCGGCCAATACCCTGGCGGAATGCGGCGGCGGGCAGGTGGTGGTTAAAGAAGGCAAAGTGATCGGCAAGGTGGAATTGCCCATTGCCGGTTTAATGTCAAATGAGCACGCAGAGGTGGTGGCCCACAAAGCCGCCAGTGTTCTGGATGGTTTCAAGAGTTGTGGTTGCAAGCTCAACAACCCCAACATGCAGCTCAGCCTCATCGGATTGGTGGTCATCCCAGAATTGCGCATCTCTGACCTGGGATTGGTGGATGTGACCAAATTTGATTTTATTCCCGTGATCGAACCTTTGAACTGAAAGCAGACACTGATGGCAAATTTTGGAAGCGAATCAGAAAAAAATACCAATGGTCACCCGTTCCAACGGCTGCAAAATGAGTTGGCCGTTCTGATCCAGGAATCCAACCCCGGAGATCGTTTACCGGCAGAACCTGAATTAGCCAGGAAGATGGGTGTTTCTCGAGCTACGTTACGTGAGGCCATGCGAACTTTTGAAGGCCAGGGGTTGGTACGCCGCAGACAGGGTGTCGGCACTTTTGTGGTGGGCCAATTGAAAGTGATAGAAAGTGGTTTGGAAGTATTGGAAAGCATCGAGACCCTGGCCAAACGGATCGGTCTACCGGTCTCAATGGGTGTGTTGCAGATCAGTGAAGTGAAAGCCTCTGTAGAAGAGGCTGATGCCATGCACATCAGCGAGGGGACCCCACTTGTGAAAGTTGTGCGCGTCATCAAAGCCGAAGGCCGACCAGTAGCGTACCTGACCGATATTTTACCGCGTAATATTTTATCTGATCAGGAATTAGCTGCCGGTTTTACAGGTTCTGTGCTGGACTTGATGATGCGCAAAGATGCCGAGAAGCTTTCTAAATCTTTTACCGATATTCAAGCAGTGGCGGCTTCTGCCGAAATCGCAAAAAAATTGGAGATCCAACGTGGCGACGTGCTGCTTTTATTTGTGGCCCGTCTCTACGATGAAAATGGGATCGTTGTTGATTATTCAAGCAGTTATTTCCTGCCTGGATACTTCCGTTTCCATGTCGTCCGT
>CAZWKK010000267.1:0-3193 GCA_964634855.1 uncultured Anaerolinea sp. | reverse complement strand
GTGGAATACGGCGGGAAATTGTAGTGGTGCATATAGCGTTTGCTGTCGTTCGGAGACAGAGTATCGATCTCCTGAGCCTCTTTGGGGGTTCCCAGAGTGGCCAGGGTGATTACCTGGGTCTCACCACGGGTGAACAGGCCAGAGCCATGAGCACGGGGGCTGACGCCAACCTCGCACCAAATGGGGCGGATCTCGGTGATCTTGCGGCCATCGGGACGCAGGTGTTTATCCAAAATACGAGAGCGAACCACACGGCGGTAGGCTTCTTCATAGGCTTCTTTGGTCTTGGCAATTGCTTCGGCATCTTCAGCGTCGGTCATTTCTGCTACGACAGAATCGCGCAATTCATCCAAAGCTGCCTGAAGCTCATGTTTGCCATGCAGGGTGTCCAGCATGTTGGTCATTTCAGCCAGGCTGCGCTGATAGATGCGCTCGACTAGATCGGTATCGATGGGGAAGAGGGGAACTTCGCGTTTGGCCTTGCCAATTTCCTTGGCCATCTGCAACTGAGCTTCAACCAACGGCTGAATGGCTTTATGACCAAAGAGCAGAGCCTCGACCATGGTATCTTCATCTACTTCATTGGAACCGCTCTCCACCATCAAAATGGCGTCGCTGGTACCGGCGATGCGAAGATCCAGGTCAGATGCATCAATTTGGGCGTAGGTCG
This sequence comes from uncultured Anaerolinea sp., assembly GCA_964634855.1. GTDB lineage: Bacteria > Chloroflexota > Anaerolineae > Anaerolineales > Anaerolineaceae > UBA6107. The sequence goes on along the minus strand of CAZWKK010000267.1, from coordinate 2,523 downwards.
GATTGAGAATGAACTCACCATCCACGCGACCCACACGGACTGCCCCAACAGGACCAGCCCAGGGAATATCGGAGATCATCAACGCAGCAGAGGCGGCATTGATGGCCAGGATGTCCAGCGGGTTCTCCCAATCAGCAGACAAGGAGAACATGATCACCTGGACCTCATTGCGCATGTCTTTGTTAAAAAGCGGGCGCAGGGGGCGATCAGTGAGGCGGGATACCAAAATGGCATCCGCACCCGGACGGCCTTCACGGCGGAAGAAGGAACCGGGGATACGTCCACCGGCATACATCTTTTCTTCGTATTCAACGGTCAGAGGGAAGAAGTCTTGACCCTCTTTGGGGGAATTCCCCATGGTGGCAGCGGCGAAAACGACTGTTTCGCCCAACTGGACGGTGACAGCACCGCCCGCCTGTGCGGCGAGTTTTCCGGTTTCAAACGTGACCGGACGACCACCCACAGTGGCAATAAATTTTTTACTTTCTGGTTTCATTGTTAGTACTCCCTTGTACCATTCCCGCCTGGTTAGGGACTGAAAAACGATGAAGACGATCTCGTCTCCGGCATTTTTCAATACCCAACCGGCGGCTACTACCCACACACAAGTGGGAGAATAAAAACGAGTAGATGGGGTTTTACCATCTACTCGTCTGGATCACTATTACCGGGTGCGAATGTTCAGCTTTTCTGTGATGGCTGCAAATCTGGCGAAGTTGGTGCGGCGAAGATAAGCCAGCAACTTGCGGCGGGTTCCCACCATCTTCAGTAGACCGCGGCGGGAAGCATTATCGTGCTTGTTGGTCTGCAAGTGCTCTGTGAGCTGTTTGATACGGATGGTGAGAAGTGCAATTTGCACGTCTGCAGATCCAGTATCAGAATCGTGAATGTGGTACTCAGTGATCAATTTTTCTTTTTCTTCTTTTGTCAATGCCATGACATTTGCTCCTAAAAAATGATTTATGCACGTCTCCGTATCCGCAGGTTTGTCGCCCGCAAATAGGACAAGTCATTGCCAGAATTATACCAGAGGGTAAACGTGATGTGAAGGTGATAATAATGGTAGATAATCCAACTCCTAGGCCATTTTCTTGAAGGATTCTTCATAAACTTCATTTTCGGGTAAAATCAAAGCATCGTTAAGGTGAAAAATGCGTTCCTCATCCGTTGATTATTACATCCTTGAAGTATTAGAAAAAGAACATGCCCACCTCACCTCCCATGAGGTATACGAGCAGATCCATCCACTGTTGCCGGCTGTCAACCCATCCACCATATATCGTGCTCTGGAACGCCTGGTAAAAAATGGCAAGATATCGGTTTCAGATATGGGCACGGGATCCGCGGTTTACGAGAGTGTGCATGGAGAGATCCATCATCATCTGGTGTGCGAAAATTGCGGCCAGGTGCTTACCATCAACCACGAAGAAGTAGATAAGTTTTTTCAGGCGCTTGAAACCCGGCATGGCTTTCAGATCAAGACCAACCATCTGGTACTCTTTGGACTTTGTGAATCCTGTAAAGAAAAGTGATCTGGAAATCCAGTAAAAAAAGCGAGTGGCTTTCACCACTCGCTTTTATATTACTTGATCTTCACTTGTACAGCCCTTACCAGGTACCTGAAGTAATATGAATTGTTTGCTTCATCGTATCCGCGGCAAGTAACCAGGGTCAGCCAGGGCAGATCTTCATGCTGCGTCATTGCACTTAAATTGTTGGGCGTTACCAGCTTGGTTTCTCGAACCTCATAGATGTACGCTTGACCAAAGGCATGGAGAATGATCTGATCGCCGTATTTCAATTTGGTCAGGTCAGCAAACAGACCAGGATTCCCATTGGCATCAAACACATGTCCGGTGATAACAGAGTTGCCAGCCCAGGTGGGGAAGGCAGTGCCGTTTAACCAGCCGGCATCGTTGCCCAACCAGGAAACATCCCATTCCCCATCCACTTGCGGAACGCCTACGATGGCAGTATTGATCCCCAACGCTGGGATCTCCAGGGTCATGGCATCCATATCAGCATAACGTCCAGAGATTGGCTGGAGCGAAAGCGGGGTGACAACGCCCGGGGTAAAACCGGTCTGCGGGATCTTCAGTGGTGCTGCGGCAGAAGCCGGGGTTTCGGTTGTGGGTCGTTTACCCCAGGTAGCAGAAACCTTTGCCACTTTGGTTTCGCCTGCCCCATTGGTATTTCCATCTCCGTTCAGATCAGCATCGAGGGTGGCGGTGTTCTTCACATATGAGGTGTTGGCCGTTACCGAATAAGTAATACGGATGGCATTGACCGCCAGAGCCGGATCGGTGATGCCAAAGTCAGGACCCAGTTTACCCGTCCACACGATCTGACCCAGCGGATAGGCCGCAGTGGGCGCCTCGTAGTAGCAGGCGGTAGTCTCAGTGCTCGTAGAAGTACCAGCATCACAACTCACGCCGGTGATGGTGGAGCCCACAGGGGCTGAAGCCGGTAGCCCAATGCCAGTGAGTGCTGCATCTTCCACAAAGGTTGTCTTTGATGGAATTG
>CAZWKK010000266.1:1813-3211 GCA_964634855.1 uncultured Anaerolinea sp. | reverse complement strand
TGCCCCAAAATACTGGTCATTAGGCGGGGAGCGTTTTCTCAGACTCTCCGTATAATTGAACTATAAATTCATTTGAGTGCAGGTAAATAAAATGACAAAATGGACTGAGGGATTTGTAGCTTCGAATGGTCTCAAACTGCATTATTACCGCACCGGTGGCGATAAACCTGCGTTGGTCATCAACCACGGTGCCGGCGATGATGGCTTGTGCTGGACGCGCGTGGCCAAGGAACTGGAAGCCGAATACGACCTGATCTTGCCTGATGCGCGCGGCCACGGCCGCTCAGCCAGCGGCAAGGGTGTCTATTCAACTGCCGCTCGCGTGGCTGATCTGGCCGGGCTGATCGAAGCGCTCAAGCTGGAGCGTCCGGTGGTGGGTGGGCATTCCATGGGAGCTGATACGGCTTATCACCTGGCCGCCACATACCCGGGCATGGTGCGCGCGCTCTTTTTGGAAGACCCTCCGGTAATTCAGCCGGGGGAAGCACTCTTCAATGCTCCCAAGGAGCACGAGGGCAAAGACATGGCCAAGTTGATGCGCCAGGTGATGATGACCCTTAAACTGCTGCCCGGTTTTATGGGGATGAGCCTGGCCAAAAAGATCAACCCAACATACCCGCCTGATGAACTACAGCCCTGGTTGCACTCCAAACAGCGTCTGAGCTTTGATTTCCTCAACCTGATGACAACTCTCGATTTTCAGGAAGACTCACCCTTTGAGGCGTTCAAGAAGATCGAAATCCCCATTTTGCTCTTCATCGGTGATAAAGACAAGATGTCGATCGTTTCAGAAGATACTGCAGCAAAGATCGCCAGCCTCAACCCCAGAGTGCAGGTGGAACATCTGGAAGGCGCCAGCCACGACATCCGCCGCACCCGCTTTGATGGCTATATGGCAGCGCTCAAACAATTTTTGCACCAAGTCTATGCTTAAATAATCAGCCGCCCTTCAATTTGAAGGGCGGCCTCGTTTTTCCCTGATCACTTATCACTACTCCCTGACTTACCGTTTCAAAATCTTCTCCACCTCAGCCATCTGCTCTGGCAGCAGGGGGCCGAACTGCAGGGCGCCGGCGTTCTCTTCCACCTGTTTGACGGTGCGGAAGCCGGGGATGGGGATGGTGAGCGGGCTGCGGCCCCAGTTCCAGGCCAAAGCGCCCTGGGCAATGCTGCGCCCGTTGCTGGTGAGGATGTCCACAATGGCATCACGCATGGCAAGCCATTCAGGGTTGGGGGTACCGTTCTTGAAATACTTCATCCACTCAGGGCTTTTTTGCCCGCGCACATCATCAATAGAGACGGTGGTACCGTTGCGGTACTTGCCCGTCAGAAGCCCCATGGCCAGCGGTCCGCGGTTGATGGCGGCCAGGTTGTGCTTTTCGCACAGGGCGATCATGG
>CAZWKK010000266.1:0-1713 GCA_964634855.1 uncultured Anaerolinea sp. | reverse complement strand
ACCTGACGGGTGGATTCATCAAAGACGGCGTTGAACTTGGTGGCGATGACGACGCGGCTGCGTTTGCTGCCCAGGGCAGCCCCCAAAACACGTTCGCTGTGACCGGCGCCATAGACGTTGGCGGTGTCAAAGAAGGTAATGCCATGATCCAATGCGGCATGGATGGCGCGGGTTGATTCGGCGTCGTCCACCTCTCCCCAACCCTGGGGAGTTTCGCCCGCAAAGAAAGGCCCGCCGATGGCCCAACAGCCCATGCCAAGTGCGGAAACCTCAATGCCAGATCGTCCTAAGATTCGTTTCATGGATCGCTCCTCTTTTTGTTTGTTTGAAAATGCCATTTGCTCTGTGCCTGATCCATTTACAAATTGGATGGCGTACAGGGAGAGCCTATTTTAGTCTTTGTTGATCTTTTTGAGCAGTACATCCAGCCCAAACCAAAAGATCAAAATGAGCACGATGGGCACCATGCCGCCAAGCAGGCACAAAAAGCCGAACAGGGCTGCCTTGAAACCATATACTAGGCCAATGATGCCAAGTCCGACCACGAACAACAAAACGAAGGCGCCAACGATCAACCGAACGTTTGTGGAGGCAGCATATTTACGCAGGTCGCGGGAGCCTCTCTCATCTTGCGGATTATCGCTCATATTTCACTCGCTCCAACCATTCGCGTACCAATTTAGTAAAGACTGTGTCTTGCTCGATCTGCAGGTTATGCCCGGCTTTATCCAAGATCACAAAACTGGCACGCGGATAGTTTTCCAAAAAAGCCCAGTGATCATGATAGCCAACGCAGTTATCTTGCCGGCCCATGACAAAGAGACTCGGCTGCGGGTAAGGCTCACTCACGTCATCTACATCATAAGGGTATGAGACGTGCTGGCTGAGGGTGTGTTCCAAGAAATCGTAGTTGGCCACCAATAGGGCGGGCAAGATGTCTTCTTTAAACCGCGACCAGACGCGCTGATTCTGCACCACGTTGATGCCGGTCAGGTAGCCGCGGTCAGATTCGCTCAAACTGGCGAGCAGAGCTTCATCGCGTTCCAGCACCTTGAACTCAGGCAGATGGTCGTCTTTGGTTTCCTGTGAGGCAACAGGCGCGATCAAGAGCAGACCGTCCACCAGCGCGCGCCGTTCTTTCATCACGCCGCGGGCCAGGTAACCACCAAATGATTCTCCGGTCAGGAGAAAATGTTGACCCGGAAGTACCGCATCAATGAAGGCCAGCACAAACTCCAGCATGCGTTCACTGCCGTTGATCCAATCGGCGGCGGGGGTCTGGCCCATGCCAGGCAGGTCAAAGTAGATGCGCTGCCACTGATCGTCCTGTCCGGCAAAGACCGGTTCCAGGCAGCCGCTCATGAGGCGGTGATCCACACTCCAGCCGTGGATGTTCACCACGGGGCGGCCATTGCCGTGCACTTCATAGTAAACCGGGATTTCTTTGATGATGATCTGCATATACTTCCTTCGATTAACGATTTTATTGGGCGATCTCCCAGATATGCCCACCGGGGTCGGCAAAGCTGGCTGTACGCGGTCCCCACCAACGATCCATGGGACCGTTGATGAGCTTTACACCGTGGGCGACAAGTTGGGCGCACAGGGCATCTACATTCTCAACGGGGATGGTTATCACCTGGCGCACACCGGCATCGGCCGCAGCCACTTTGCCCGGGTTCACCAGTTCATCGGCCTGGCTGATCTTGAGCA
>CAZWKK010000265.1:0-3217 GCA_964634855.1 uncultured Anaerolinea sp. | reverse complement strand
TCATTTGCCCACCGCTAAAACTTGAAATAGATAAATGAACTATACGTGGAAGACATGACCATCATGATTGAAAAACCAAGCAGGATCAAAAAAGCCACCAGGCTGACCGGGTCATGGAGTTTTGATTTCGCCAGTTTCTCGAATGGCTGGGGCAGCAGTTGCTTCCAGGGGATGCAGGCCAGGACTGCCAGCGCAAGGACGAAGGCGATTTTCCCGTTGAGATACCAATTAAGCATCAATCCCGTTTCGAGCGGCTTAACCAATCCAAACATCACCCCCAGGTATTGGAGCCCATATTTAAGTCCAGGCGAGCGGAAGAGTACCCAACCTACCAGGACGATCAGCATCGTCACAAGATAACGAACGACCGCAGGAGCTTTAGCTTTAACCTTTTTTGCGCGCAAGAAAGCCTCGAGGCTGGAGAACAATCCATGCCACATTCCCCAGGCAATGAATTGCCAGCCGGCGCCATGCCAAAAACCGGTCAAAAAGAAAACGATCAGCGTGTTGGATTCTGTGCGAAAGACCTTTTGCTTCCTGCGTTTGAACTCCAGTGGATAGAAGACGTAATCGCGGAACCAGGTGCTCAGGGTAATATGCCAGCGACGCCAAAAATCGGAAATGTTGAGGGCAAGGTAAGGGAAATTGAAGTTCTCAGGCAGGTCAAACCCGAGCATTTGCCCCAAACCAATTGCCATATCGGTGTACCCGGAGAAATCGAAGAAAATCTGCATGGCATAACCGAAGGCACCGAGCCAGGCAACGGAGACTCCATTGGCGTTTGCTGGGTTGGCAAAGATCTGGTCCACCATCGCCCCAAGCTGGTCCGCAATGATCACCTTTTTTGCCAGCCCCACGGTAAAGCGATACACACCTTTTGAAAGGCTGTCCAGATCCAACGTGTTTTTTGCGAGTTGCGCCGAGAAATCACCCGCCCGCGTGATCGGCCCCTGCAGGAGCTTCGGGAAGAAGCTCATGTAGAGCAGAAAGTCGGCAACGTTCTTTTGGGGAGCAATCTTGTTGTAATAAACATCGTACTGGTATGAAATGGCACTGAAGACAAAGAACGAAACCCCCAACAAGACCGGAAGTTCGATCTTCTGCAGTTCAGCTCCAGTGATGGTAGACCAAACACTCGTGAAAAAGGGCAGATATTTGAAAGCAAGCAGGAACGCCACGTTGGAGAGAATAACAAACCAATTAGCGATCTTCTTGCCAGGTCCCTTATTTTCCCGCAGTTTGCCCTGCAACAAGCCCATAGCGTAGTTCACCAAAGCGAATACAAGGAAAATTGCCAGGAGCTTTTTCCCTGTCCAGGCAAAAAATGCAAGCGAGGCAAGGATCAGGAAGTATTTCCGAAAATCCGGGCGAACTAAATACGCTCCCAGGATACAGAGGGGTAAAAACACAAACAAGAATATTTGTGAAGAGAAAACCATAGCGATTTCACATTATAATCTAAAATAATTGCAGACTTGGTAAGCCCTGTTATTCCCCAAAACGACCTCACCATCGGAGTAAAAATGGTCCAGAATCGAGGTTGTGTAACCATGAAAAACGATCATATACGAGGACAGACAGCCGAATAATAAGGATTGTTCCTATGATAGAATTCACAGGGTAAGAACAGGAAAAAAGGCACAAAAATTGGCAAAGACAATCCTTGTTACAGGCGCAAACGGATATATTGGTCAGAAGGTTGTTGAACAATTATTGAATCTTGGGGTGGATGTTTTAGCCGCTGATCTGGTCGTTGACGGCATTGACTCGCGTGCTGAGCGTTTGCAGGTAAACCTATTTGAGAATACCGAAGAAATCACGAAAAGAGTCCCTCAAATCGACACCTGCCTGCATCTTGCCTGGCGTAACGGTTTCAATCACTTTGCCAACAGCCACATCGAGGACTTGCCTGGTCATTTTCACTTCATTTCCAGCCTTTTGGAAGCGGGGCTAAAACATATCGCGGTTCAAGGCACCATGCACGAAGTTGGGTATTGGGAAGGGAAAATTGATGAAAACACCCCAACCAATCCAATCAGTTATTACGGTATCGCCAAAAATGCTTTACGCCAGGCGACTATTTTGCTTGCAAAGAAACATGAGGCAACTTTTCAGTGGCTGCGCGCTTATTACATTCTCGGTGACGACAAACGCAACCACTCGATCTTCACCAAGATCCTCGAAGCCGAAGAACGTGGAGATGCCACCTTCCCGGTGACCACCGGAAAGAACGCATTTGACTTCATCGAGGTGGATGAACTTGCCAGGCAGATCGCGCTGGCGATCACCCAGTCGGAAGTGACCGGTATTATCAACACATGTACTGGCAAAGCCACCACCCTGCGCGAGAAAGTGGAAGAGTTCATCGCGACGAGACACCTTAACATCAGACCCCAATTTGGCGTCTTCCCAGACCGACCCTACGATTCACCGATCGTTTACGGCGATAACTCGAAAATTCAAAAGATCATTGCTGCTGCCGGACAGAATTAGTTATGAAACTGGATAAAACCAAGCCAATTCGCCGAATTGCTGTTTACTTTTTTTACGATAAAGATGGAATCGTAGATGATTACATTCCCTATCTTTTGCGCGATCTGGTCAAGAACATTGAAAAGCTGATATTTGTCAGCAATGGTCCTTTGACCGCTGAGAGCAAGGAAAAACTGGCTGAATTTAACCCCGTCATCCTCGAACGCGAAAACAAGGGGTTGGACGTTTGGGCGTACAAAGAAGCCATGCTTTCGGTGGGTTGGCAAGAACTGGCGAGATACCAGGAAGTCGTCCTGCTTAACTACACCCTGATGGGTCCTGTGCATCCATTCAAAGAAGCCTTCGATGCGATGGCAGAGCGGAATGTCCATTTTTGGGGTCTCACACGGCACTATGGCCTGCCATTTGACCCGTGGAAATCATGCAAATACGGTTATGTGCCGATGCATATTCAGTCAAGTTTCATGGTATTTCGCTCTGATTTCATCCAGGCGAAAGCGTTTCAGCACTACTGGGAAACGGTGCCGTTGGTTCGGACCTATGCTGAATCCATTGGCTGGCACGAGGCTATCTTCACCGAAGACTTCACTCGAATGGGATTCAAGTCGGATGTCTACGTCAACACGGATGACTTGAAAGACTACCACGAATATCCGATGATGCTCTACCCAAGAGAACTGGTGGAGAACCGCGGATGCCCGGTTTTTAAACGCAAGGTTTTCCA
>CAZWKK010000264.1:0-3258 GCA_964634855.1 uncultured Anaerolinea sp. | reverse complement strand
AGGTAAGGGTCAGCCAGTGGGTTGCGGAAGAGCCCCTGGTACGCAGCACCGCTGCCAGCCAGGGCTGCCCCAACCAGCAGGAGCAGCACCATGTGCGGCAAGCGTAATTTTAGAAAAATGGTGGCAAAAACCCCATTTGGGTCTGCTTCGGCCAGCTTGCCTTGCAAAGAAGCCACGACGACCTTGCCGATCATCGCCGGCGTGAGCGGCACCGCACCAACCATGACGTTGATCAGAGCCGCTGCAGCCAGCAAGAGAAGAAGCAAAACAAACGGGTTAATGCGTTTCAAAAAGAGATTCCTTATTTGTAGAGTTCGGGATGAATGGTTTTTGCCAGTTCTTCCAGCCCCTGTACCAGGCGCGGACCCGCCCGGCTGACGAGATCATCATTGAAAGAGTAGATGGCATCAGTCTGGACGGCTTTGATCTTGTCCCAGCCTTCGCGAGCCTTCACCTGGTCAACGGTGGTGCCATAAGCGGCATCGCCCAACAAAATGACGTCGGGGTTCTGGGTGAGCAGCTCTTCAACGCTGATCTGCGCCCAGGCGCTGCTGAGGCTGGCTCCCACGTTCTTGCCGCCCGCCATGCTAATGAGCATGTCCATATAGGTGCCTGGGCCGCTGGTCCAGGGTTTGCTGGGGTCACTGCCATCCAGTTCGTAGAAGACTACCGGGGTTGTTTCAGCAGCAGCAACGGTATCCAGAACCTTCTGAACGCGGGTGTTAAGGGAGTCGGTCAGGTTAATAGCCTCTTCAACGTGCCCGGTCATTTCTCCCAGGGCTTCCAGGCTCTTATACAATTCTTCGAACGAGGTGGGGTTGCCTACATAATAAACGGTCAATCCCAGATCTGTGAGCGATTTCACCTGATCTTCTGTGTTGATCGCTGCCGCCACCACCAGATCTGGCTGCAGGGCGGCAATGGCATCATAAGAGTATGCGCCGTTGGAACCGCCAATATCGGCGAGCTTGGTGGCTTCTTCAGGGTAATTAGAGAAGGAATCGCGGCCAACCATTTGCGCGCCAGCACCGACTGCATAAAGCATTTCGGTGGTAGAGGGTGCCAACGAAACGATCTTTTGAGCTGGAGCAGCCAACGTAACGGTACGTCCCAGACCATCTGTAAAAGTGAGAGGCCCTGCCGCAGTTTCTGCAGGTGTGGTGGTTGCTTGTGGAGCACAGGCTGATAGCGCAAGGCCAAAGACCAGGATGAGGATCAGCCAGAAATTTATTTTCTTCATGAAATAATTCTCCGAAATGATTTAGGCTTAAAAACCAATCCCCCGGCTGGTACGGCCGGGGGGAAACAAACAAAGAACGGGCGAGTTTCCACCTCCTATCAGCGAGATCGTGGTAAACCCTCTTGGGCGGGCGACCTGACTTATCAGAAAATCTGAATCACAGTTGCGCCACAGTACCGGGCTTGCACCGGTTTCGCCTTTAAGCCTTCCCATCCGGGGGAAACGGCACCCAAAAGGTCTATTCAATTACATCTATTGTATGGAGGTTCAGTCCACCCGTCAAGTGAGAACAAGAGACTCTCAGTATTTCCCCAAAATCTTCATCAGATGTTCACAACCTGGCGGTAAAGTTTAATTTGTAAATTGAATCAAACTATCTGGTGAAAAAATGAAAAAACAAAATCTCAAATGGGCTCTCAATGGGGTCCTTTATATTGGTTTCCTGTTGTTGTTTTACCTCGATCTCACCGGCCTGCCCGTGCATCAATGGTTGGGGGTTGGCGTTGGAGCATGTTGTCTTTTGCATTTACTGCAGCACGGCGCCTGGGTGAAAACCACTCTGTCTAAGTTTGCCCAAATGCCTGGCCGCACTCAGATCAACTTTATGGTGGATACGGCCATCGCCCTCGGTATAGGGGCGATACTCATCAGTGGGTTGATAATGTCCACCTGGTTCAACCTGCCACTCAACAATTACGCAACCTGGAGCGTATTGCATACCGCCTTTGCGGTGGAGACTTTGGTAGCCCTGCTGGTAAAACTGGTCCTGCATTGGAAAATGATCGGGCTGCAGATCCGCAGATTGTTTTCCATTCGCCAGCCTTCACCGAAGACCATACCAGCCAGGCCACTGCCACAAGTATTGGCCACAGCCTCAACCTCAAGCGGCAAAACTGTCAGCCGGAGAGATTTTCTGGCTTTGCTGGGCGCTTTTACCCTGGTTTCTACTTTGGCCATCACCCATGTTGCCAAAGGCGATGTTGAAAGTTCAACTCAGGCCAACACCACTGATGTGTCCGATCAAACTGCCGCAGCCGCTGATCCGACTGCCACCAGCGCTCCAACTGAGCAGGCTACGGTTCAAATTGCCGAGGCAGAACCGACTGCAACTACCCTACAACCCACCGCCACCACCCAACCCACCGTGGTACAGGCCGTCAACAACACAAGCTGCACGGTTCGTTGCCGCAACGGCTGTTCCTTTCCAGGGCGCTGCCGCCGTTACACTGATTCAAATGGCAACAACAAATGCGACCTGGGTGAATGTCTGTAAAGTATTGCGATGAAAAAGATCCCCCGATTCTCTCGGGGGATCTGCTTATTTAAGGATGGCTTCGATCTGTTCCAACTCAATGGGGGTGAAGTTCAAATGCGTCAATGCGCCCAACGCATCATCGATCTGGCTGACGCGGCTGGCGCCAATGAGGGCCGAGGTGATGACCGGGTTACGCAGCACCCAGGCGATGGACATCTGCGCCAGGCTTTGGCCGCGTGCTTTGGCCATTTCGTTCAACTGGGTCACTTTGGTCACTTTCTCTGCTGTGATCTGTTCCGGTCGTAAAAAGCCACTGGGTTTGGAAGCACGTGATCCCTCTGGAATGCCGTTTAGGTACTTGTCTGTGAGCAGCCCTTGCGCCAGCGGCGAGAAGACAATGGCTCCTACTTCTTCTTTTTCCAGTACATCGGTCAGACCATCTTCGATCCAGCGGTTGAACATGGAGTAGGAGGGCTGATGGATGAGGCAAGGAGTGCCCAGTTCGCGCAGCATCTTGATGGCGCGGCTGGCTTCTTCAGGTTTGTAGTTGGAAATGCCCACATAGAGCGCACGGCCGCTGCGCACAATGAAGTCCAGCGCGCGCATAGTCTCTTCTAATGGAGTATCCGGGTCAGGACGGTGGTGGTAGAAAATATCTACATAGTCCAACCCCATACGCTTGAGGCTCTGATCCAGGCTGGAAACGAGGTACTTGCGGGAGCCCCAGTCACCATAAGGGCCATCCCACATACCGTATCCAGCT
>CAZWKK010000263.1:0-3269 GCA_964634855.1 uncultured Anaerolinea sp. | reverse complement strand
GCGCCACTTCCAAAAAGCGGCGGCCGTCGCGGATCTCTTCTACGTAAGCGGCGATGACGCGGGTATGCGGGTCTTCGCCGAGGTATTCGATGATGTCGGTCTCGGTCACATCGGCTTCATTGCCCAGGCTGAGGAAGTGGGAGAACCCCACCTTTTTGCCATGAACAAAATCGACCACGCCGCCGCAGATGGCGCCGGATTGGGAGAGAAAGCCAATACCGCCCACGTCGGGGGTGCCGCTGATGAAGGTAGTGTTGAGGCCGTTGACCAGGTTCATGGCGCCCACACAGTTGGGACCGATGAGGCGCATGTTGTACTGGTGGGCAATATCCAGGCATTGCTTTTCCAGATCGTTGCCTGAGGTTCCTACTTCTTTAAAGCCACCCGAAATGATGATGACCCCTTTGATGCCGCGTTTGCCGCAGGCCGTGAGGATATCAGGCGTAGCCGGCGCAGGCACGACCATAACCGCCAGATCAACGGGGTCGGGCACCTGGGAGATATCTTTGAAGCAGGCTTTGCCCAGGATCTCCGATTCGTTGGGGTTGACAGGGTGAATCCCCCCCGCATAAGGGGAGTTGATGAGGTTGCGTAGAATACCGAAACTGAGTTTGTGGGGGTTGGCAGATGCGCCGATGATGGCAACACCTTTGGGTTCAAAAAAGGGGGTCAGAGAAGAGGGAGTCATGGCAATCCTTCATCAAGCTGAGGTATGGAACAGAGAAATTATATCAGAGTGAAGCGAGTGATCAGTGATCTGTGATCGGGGATCAGGGAGGGCGGGAGATCAGTGAGATGAGAATGGAGAAACGAGAGTCGATAAATTCACAGTAGGGTCACGGCGCGCCGTGACCCTACCCATGCCACCAATCAATTCCAAGAGAAAATGCATCTGAGCCAAAGTAGTGGCACGATATATCGTGCCACTACGAGGATCACAGAGTTTTACGATTCTCCATTCTCTATTCTCTACTTTCTGCTTTACTTCACTGCTGTATCGAAGCCCTGCATGTACCAGTTCAGATAATTTTGCACTTGGGATTGCCAGTAGGCTTTTTCGTGCAGACCGGGGTTGATGACGTACTCGTGCGCGACGCCGGTAGCAGTGAGGTTCTGCTCGTAGAGGTCAATATCTTCGTGCAGGTAATCCTGGTCGCCACGGTCAATATAGATGCGGGGAAAATCAGCGGGGGTGACGGTTTGCAGCAGGTTTTGCACACGGTAGAGATCGCCGGAGAAATAGCCAAAACTGTGCAGGCCGACGGAGCCGAAGGTGTCAAAGTTGGTGAGCGCGATGTGCATGGCCCAGACACCTCCACGAGAGAGGCCGCCGATGGCCTGGCAGGCCCGGCGGGTGCAGACGTTGTACTGCGCCTCCACCCAGGGGTATAGGTCTTGCATGATGGCTTCACCAAAATGTGACTCTGCCGGAAGGTCCCAGTTGTGAACCTCGTAGGGAAAGACCATAATGAAGGGTTGGTGACCTTTGCGGATGGCGGCATCGGCAGCGCTGGTGACGCCAATGGACGGCCAAAAGGTATCGTCCATGTTTTGGCCGTGAAAGAGGTACAACACCGGGTAGCCACCGGGGCGGACGACGTCATAACAGGGGGGAAGGTAAACGCTAAAGGTGAGATTCTCGCCCATAGCAGAAGAATCGATCTGGTACTGCGAGGTTTGCCCTGCTGCCGAACAGGCCCGGGTGGCAGTAGGTGCTGGAGTTAGCATGGGGGCAGCCTCAGTGGCCGCTCGTGCGGTGAGTGTGGAGGCGGAATCCGGCTGAATTGGGGCACAGGCCGCAAGCAAAATTGGAAGCAGCAAGAATGCATGGATGAAGGCACGATTGAATTTCAAGGCAGCTCATCTTCCAGTTCCGGCCAGACCGGGTAAAACATAGCCCAGGCGGCGGGGTTGCGGCGGATAAAGCCTTCAGCTGCAGCAAGAACACGGGTGGCATTCTCCTCCATCTCGGCTTTGGGGTCGGGATTGGGCTGCATGGGAATCTCATCAGAAGCATCGATCTCGTAGGTGCCATCGGGCAGGTTCATGAAACCGACCACGACCACACGGGCGTTTGTCCTGAGCGCCAATTTGATGTAGGCCACGGGCAACTCAGCGGGGCGGCCGAAGAAAAGCGGGGTGTAGCCAGAGCCCGGGTGCGGCCGGTCAATGCCCGTGAGGACTGTCCCCCCCTCTTGCAGCCGCTCGCGTGCCAACTGGGTGGACTGGAAGGACATGGGCATTACCTCAAGGCCGCGGTCATTGCGGATCTTATTTTGCCACTCATACCCTCTGGGAGGGTTGGGATAAGAAAGGGTGAGGAACCTGAAATGCTGCAAGCCAAGGAGCAGCCCACCCATATCAAAGCCAGTGAGGTGAGGAATGAGCAGCAAAGTACCCCGCCCACCCTGATTGCTGGAGTCCATGACAGCCTGCATTTTGGGAGAAATACGCACCAACGCTTTCACGCGCTCAGGGCGATCAAGGTTGTGATAGAAAGTATAGAGGGCACGAGCCTGGCTGTGAAAAACGGCCCTGGTTGCCTGGTTCAACTCACGACGAGTCATTTTTTGGTCATGAGCCACCCACTGATTCAGGCGCACGGCTTTTCCAACAGGCGAAAAGAATCGCGACGATAGGAGCCCACCCAGTGCCCTGGCGACCGGATAACCGATCCAGCCCGGGAACCCCTGGCTGAGGGCGATGGCGATGGCGGTAGAAAGTGTGCCCTGGGTGAAGTGGTCAGAAAGTCTTTTAAGCATGGACATAATTCTAACGAATTAATGGGAGTTGTGAAGAGCATTGCAAGTACTTTCCACGAATGGAACGAATTAGCAAGGGCAATTTTCACGAAGATCATTTGTTAAGAACTGCCCACGAATCACACCAATTTCACAAATTGGAAGGGCATTTTAAGAACAATCCACGAATTAGTTGAATTCTGAGGGCAATTTTCACGAAGATCATTCTTAAAGAGCGGCCCACGAATTACACGAATGGCACGAATGGCACGAATTTCTAGAGCATTGGGATAGACTGAGGATAATTGTGCAAATCTGGGTTAAAAAAGGCACCCGGTCTCCCGGGTGCCTGAGTACAGTTCACTGATGACTATTCTTAATCGAACTTGAGCGGATCTTTGTGGGTAACGCGGCGGACGATCTGCAGCAAAAGCAAGCCAACAACAAGGAAAACCAGGATGGAGCCAATGGCCCAGTAAATGCCGGTGCTTTGTGCCAGAGCATCTGTGGCACCGTTTTTGAGCATGT
>CAZWKK010000262.1:0-3270 GCA_964634855.1 uncultured Anaerolinea sp. | reverse complement strand
TTGGCGTACTCGTGGCCGCGTTTGCAGCCATTGAGAACGGAAACCACGGTCTCGCCGTCTTTGGTCACTTCCAGCGTGCAGCCCTTGGGGCAGGTGACGCAGATCACTTTTTCTGTAATGGTCGGCATAATTTACCTTTCTACCACCGTCACGCTGATCTGACCGGCGGCTTTGAGCACATCAATGAGGTCAGATTTGAGGTTGATGGTCACCATTTCTCCTGGTCGGGCATACGGCTCCCCCTTGCGGGTGATGAGCTTTTCGCCATCATGCACTTCCACCCACACCGGCTTCTCGATCGGCCGGGTGACGCGCATCTGCAGGCGGATGTCTCCATCGGCCAGAGCGTCTGGGTGCAGGGTCTGCGGCACCACGTAGCGCACATTCTCTCCGGCTCTCACCGGAATGCTGGCGCCGTTTTCAGATTTTCCAGTCTTCACCAGCCGGGCAGCAGATTTCCCGGCGCGCAGGCCGGCCTCTGTGACCCAATCTACCAGATCGTAAACATGCACCACGTTGCCGGCCGAGTAGATGCCGGGCAAGTTGGTCTGGAAGCCATCATCCACAAACGGACCCGCTGTGATAGGGTCAATGCGCACGCCGGCTTTGCGGCTGAGCTCGTTCTCCGGGATGAGCCCCACAGAGAGCAGCAGCGTATCGCAGGGGATGATCTCTTCGGTGCCGGGGATGGGCTGCCATTTGTCATCCACGGCCACAGATTCAATGGCCTCCACCCGGTCTTTACCGATGATATTCTTGACCGTATGTTTGAGCTGTAATTGGATATCAAAATCCATCAGGCACTGCACGTAATTACGTGTGAGACCAGAGAGATAAGGCATCACTTCCAAAACCCGTTCCACTTTGGCGCCTTCAAAGGTGAGGCGGCGCGCCATGATCATACCAATATCGCCTGAACCTAAAATGACAAAGTTCTTGCCGGGCATGTAGCCTTCTACGTTCACCCAGCGCTGAGCCGTACCGGCAGTGTACACCCCGGCAGGTCGGCTGCCTGGCAGGCGTACCTGGGCGCGCGTGCGCTCGCGGCAGCCCATGGCCAGGATCACTGCCTTGGCCTGGATCTCTACAAAGCCGTGCTGTTTGCTGGTGGCAAAAATGCGCCGGTCTGGCGTGATCTCCAGCACCATGGTATCAAACAAAAACTCAACGCCCACCTGGAAGGCTTCATCAATGAAGCGCTGGGCGTAGGCAGGACCGGGCAGGTCTTGCTTGAAGGTTTCCATGCCAAAACCGTTGTGGATACACTGCAACAAAATGCCGCCGGGTTCCAGGTCGCGCTCAATGACCAGCACGGCATCTGCCCCGTTCTTTTTGGCCGAGATGGCGGCCGCCAACCCACCGGGTCCGCTGCCGATGACAACGACATCGTAGTTTTCTTTATGGGTCATCTCAGGCCTCCACATCTTTGGTGGTGCGTACTAAAAATTCAGAGCCGGGGCCTTTTTTGCTCACATCCAGCAGGGGAACCCCCAGCTCTTGCGCCAGCAGCGCGGCCACGCGCGGCATATCAAATCCGCCCAGGCAGCGGCCAGTACCCAGCCAGGTGCGCCGTTTGATGGCGTCGTAGGTGCGGGCGGGCAGGGGAGCGTGGATCTCAGCCACGATCTCGCCTTCGGTGACCATTTCGCAGCGGCAAACCACCCTGCCATAACGCGGGTCTTTGGCGATGAGCGCAGCCCGTTCCTCATGGCTGAGGTGGCTGAAGCGCGGACGAGCCGGCCGGATGGGATTAAAGTCTTTTTTGGTGATGAGCTTTTCGCCGCTGTCTTTGAGCAATTCCACCACGCGGATGGCGATGGCTGGGGCTGAGGTCAACCCCGGCGATTCGATACCCGCCAGGTTGATGAGGCCGCTTACTTCTTCGGCGACCTCGATGACGAAATCGTGCGAGTAATTGACGTTCTTGGCTTTGGCATTGCCGGTGGCGCGCAGACCTGCAAACATGGCCATAATGCTGCGCTGCGAGATGGAGGGCACTAGTTTGGAAGAGCCGGCCCAGATCTCGGCCATGCCTTCAGGGGTTACGGTCACATCTTCTTTATCCGGGATGGGGTTCGAGTTTGGTCCCACAATGGTGTTGCCGTGCGTCGTTTCCATCACCACAATGCCCTTGCTGGCTTCCGTAGGCACCGGGAAGAGGATGCTGTCTACGTGGATGTCGCTCTGATCGAGCAGATAATATTCGCCGCGCCGGGCGGTGATCTTGAACTCAGGTCGGACGCCGGCCTTGTGCATCACCTCATCGGCAAAGACGCCAGCGGCGTTCACCACCCAACGGCAGGCAAAATCGCCGCGGTTGGTCTTGATGCCGATGATCTTCTTGCCGTCGAAGATGAAATCCAGGAAGGCGGTATCGGTCAGCACTTCCACGCCGTTCTGAATGGCGTTTTCCAGCGGCGCGATCGTGGCCATGAACGGATCCACGATGCCGGCCGTTGGGGTTGAAAGCGCCCCGGTTGTGGCAGGGTTGATGAGCGGTTCGCGGCGGCGCATTTCATCGCCAGAAATGATCTGGGTGGGGACGTTGTTCAACTTGGCACGCTGCTGCAGCACATCCAGGCAGGAACGATCTTCATTGATGGCCACAATATAGGCGCCGTGACGCAAGAAAGGAATGCCCAGTTCAGCCGAGAGCGCATCCCACATGGGGTTGGCCAGGCTGTTCATCTCTGCTTTGAGCGTGCCGGGCATGGGGTCGTGGCCGGCATGGATGGCCGCTGAGTTGGCTGCGCTGGTGCCCATGCAGATATCCACTTCCTTCTCGATGAGCAAAACAGAAAGCGCGTAGCGAGATAGCTCGCGCGCCGTCATGGTGCCCACAATGCCCCCGCCGATGATGATCACATCGTAAGTCTTCATATGTCTTTTCCAGAATCAGAAATGCTCTGCCCAATCCAGAGTTGCCTTAATTATAGTCGGGAGGGAAACCCCGGGGTGGAAACTGCACACACGTGCAGGCAGCGATGTATAATAAGAGCACGATAGTGCAACATGAGTGCACAAACGTGCAAAAAGGATGCGCATGGAAGAGCAAGAAAAGAGCACAGACGCTATTAAGGTGGCGCGCATGTACTACTACCAGAACATGACCTCAGAGGCGATCGCCCACGAGCTCAACGTCTCGCGCTCCACCATCTCACGCCTGCTCAGCTATGCCCGCGAGCAGGGGCTGGTGAACATTCAGATCGTGGATCCAAACGAGCACCCGCAATTGTTGGAAGCCAGGATCGTGGAGCAGTTCAAGATCCA
>CAZWKK010000261.1:0-3316 GCA_964634855.1 uncultured Anaerolinea sp. | reverse complement strand
TCTGCCTGCCAGCAATTGGTGCCGCCGCCAGATTCGGCCAGCCACAGATGCAAGGCTGGCTTGTGGCTGTCTTTACAGTACGCCACAATTTGCGGCCAGGCAGCGCTTTGCAGGCTGAGGCGAAAGTGCGCTCCCATACCGGAACGTACCACCTTTGGGGAGAACGGATCGGTATTGCCGGGCGGCGTGAATACTGCCTGGGCGCCTGCGGCTGCGGCAGAACGCAAAATGGTACCCATATTGCCGGGATCGCGGATCTGATCGAGCACCACGATGAAATCAGCTTTTGGGGGGAGGGGGAGGAGGGTTTGTGAGAGCACCAGCAGAATGCCCTGGGTGGTCTCGGTGGCGCTGAGGTTGGCCAGCACCTGTGAGGGCACCTGAACCGGCTCAACCCCCAGCTTCTGATAGGTGCTAACGATCTCCAGCCCACGCGGGCTGAGGTCTGGACTGTAGAAAAGCTCAACGGGCAGTTGGCCTGCCGCCAGGGCTTCTTCGGCCAGGCGCACGCCTTCGACAACGAACAGTTTTTCATCATCGCGCGCTGATTTTTGGTTGAGCAGGGCGCGAATATGTTGGATCCTGGGGTTGTGGGTGGAGGTGATCTCAGCCATTGGGCTCCTCGTTGGATAGGTTGATTTTACACCCGGCTTAAATAAAAACGGGGCGGTTTGACCCGCCCCGGAGAGGTTTTGTTAACTTATGCTGCTTTGGCTTTTTCGACCACAGCGGTGAAGGCCTTGGGATCGCGCACAGCCAGGTCAGCGAGCATCTTGCGGTTGAGCAAAATGTTGGCTTTGCGCAGACCGAAGACCAATTGACTGTAGGTGATGCCGTTCAGGCGGGCACCCGCGTTGATACGAGTGATCCAAAGACGACGCAGGTCACGCTTGCGGACCTTGCGATCGCGAGTTGCGTACCACATGCTCTTCAAACGAGCTTCAGAAGCGCGCTTGATCAGACGATGCCGACTACCAAATTGACCCTTGGTGTAGGCTAAAACTCTCTTATGACGAAGATGGCCATTCGGACCACCCTTTACACGAGCCATTGCTTACTCCTTTGCGATCCCCTGGGCGCCGGTATAAACCAGTTGTGAACACCCAACAGCCGCACTAAAAACGGATACGGACAGCCTTTTCGAACACTAATCCATGTTCGGGAGAAGGCGGCGGACGGTCTTGATGATTTTCTTGCCTTTCACTTCGACCATCTCGGTGAACAGCGCAGTAGTGCGATCTGAAGTATTGCGGCGCAGATGACTCTTGCCGCCCTTGGTGCGCACTAAAGTGCCAGACCCGGTCAAACGAAATCGTTTGGACGTCGCTTTATGGGTCTTCAGCTTGAATTTGCCTGCTTTCTGCTTACGTGGCACAGCGAACTCCTCTCAACAAAAATTGCGGTTGGTAACGCAACCGCGGATTATACCAGAAAAATTAGGCTTATGCGAAGGAAATCTTATTCTTCAGCCGGTTCGGCTGCTTTTTCTGACTCAGCAACCTTCTTTTTGCCCGGTTTGGAAGGGGCGAGCACCATTCCCATGGTGCGGCCTTCGATATTCGGCGCCTGTTCAATATTGGCGACATCAGAGAGCTCTTCGGCGATCTCTTTCAAATCTTCGAGCGCAATTTCCGGGTAGGTGATCTCGCGGCCACGGAAGCGAACGGTCACACGGACCTTGTTGCCTTCTTCCAACCAGCGGCGGGCATCACGGGTTTTGAATCCGCGGTGATGTTCGTTGGTCTTTGGGCGCAGACGAATCTCTTTTACTTCGATCTTGGTCTGAGATTTGCGAGCTTCACGCTCTTTCTTGGTGCGTTCAAACAGAAACTTGCCGAAATCCATGACGCGGCACACCGGGGGATCTGAGTTGGGGGCTACTTCCACCAGGTCCAGATCGGCATCACGAGCGATCTCGAGTGCCTTCTGAATGGTGACGACGCCCACGTTCTCATTGTTGGGGCCAATCAAGCGAACTTCGGGAACCCGGATCATTTCATTTACGCGAAAATTTGTTGTACTGATAGTCTACTCCTTATTGAATAGGAAATTTTAACAGAAGCCCGTTCAATGGACGGGCAGAATCTTATAAATGATACCACAGTCAATTATTTGAATCAACCGGAGTTTAGGCGTTACTTCGTGTAGAGAGAAAGCGCAGATGGTTTGTACTTGCCTTGGAAAGGTCGCTGTAAACACCGCGATATTGTTCTGGCAGCAGGGCGGAGATCTGGTACATGATCTCATCGGTCACCTGTTGACGGAACTCGCGCGAGAAAGCCTGGTTCTCGGTGTTGACGGTGAAGGGCTCGCCCACGCGGTAGACCATGTGGGTACGGCGCAGATGTTTGAGGTTCTCTTTTACGTTCTCATTGCCGTAAAAAGCCACCGGTAAAATGGGGGCGCCGCTGCGCACGGCCAGCAGCACCACACCGGGCAGCCCCTGGGCTAAAGAACCGCTGTGTGAGCGGGTGCCCTCAGGGGTGATGAGCATGATCTTGCCTTTTTCCAGCTCAGCCTGGGCTAAAGCGAAGGCATCAAAATCGACTTCGCCGCGGTGCAGGGGGATGACGTTCCACACTTTGAAGAGCAAACGGATGATCGGGTTGCGCCAGAACTCGCTTTTTGCAAAAGCAGACAGGGGGCGTGGATGTAAGTGGGTAATCCCGATAGGGGCATCCAGAAAATTGATATGATTGGTCGCAAGGATGAGCGGACCCTTCATAGGGATGGTCTTTACTTCGCTGTCGTCCACCTGCATAAAAGTGTGCAGGATGAACTTCATGGGGATGTTGACAAGGGCAGAGGCGATGGACATGGTGGAATCCAATAAAATATGAAGAGTAGCCCAAATGGCTGACTGGGCTCAGTTATTTTTATCTGAAAGGAACTTGAGGTGGTGAGTGGTGGCCTTGGAGAGATCACTGTACACGCCGCGGTACTCCGCTGGCAGCAGGGTGGCTATCTGATACATGATCTCGTCGGTCACTTCCTGACGGAAATCGCGCGAGAGGGGCTGATCGTTAAAGTTGATGCTGAAGGGCTCGCCCACGCGGATGACCATTTTGGTACGCCGCAGCAGTTTGAGGTTCTTGTTCACGTTTTCGTTGCCGTAAAAGACCACTGGCAAAATGGGTACTCCGCTACGGATGGCCAGCAGTACAATGCCAGGGAAACCTTTGTTGAGTTTGCCGTCACCAGAACGGGTGCCTTCTGGCGCTACAATCATGATCTTCTCATCGGCCAGAGCTTGCTGGGCCATATTGAAAGCGGCAAAATCGACCTCTCCGCGGTGAACGGGGATGCCCTTCCACAC
>CAZWKK010000260.1:0-3324 GCA_964634855.1 uncultured Anaerolinea sp. | reverse complement strand
CGGGAGACGTTGCTTGACCAGGTGAAAGATGCAGTCATTGTGCTTGACTCATCTGCGCAGGTCGTTGAGGTAAACCGGGCAGCGGAAAATCAGTTTAAGTGCACCTCAAGTGCCTGGGTAGGTAGACCATTTACTGAATTACTGCCAGAATTTTCTGATATCACCCTGGGCAAATCAGCGCAAAGCACACATGAAAAGCAGATCGGCATCGAAATTGACAAGAAAACTTCTATTTATGATCTACGGGTTTCCCCGCTCTTAACCGATATGCTTACCCTCGCTGGTTGGTTGATCACCTTCCATGATGTGACATCGCATATCCATGAAGAGGAGAAACTCCGCACTGCTCAAGAAAAAATGCAGATGGCGTTTGTTGAGGCCCAACAAAGGCAACAAGAACTGAGCATCATCCGCAACATGACAGAAACCCTCAATCAATCCAAATCATTACGACAGGCGTTACTGCCAGCCATGCGCCAGATTTCTGAATTGTTCGGCAATGTTCCCGTTTGGATCAACCTGAATGGCGAAGAAAACAACAGTAGTGAGCGAATTGCTTACCATGTTAATGATACCGTTACTCCGTTGCGATTCACCAGCTATGCCAATGACTTGCTCCCTTGTATGAAAATGCTCCTGACGGACGATAATTTTTCATCTCAGGTTGTGAAATGTTCTTGTGAAAAAGACCTTTTCCCTGAAAAAACGATCTTATCCACCCATCTGGCATTTCCGTTAAAGATCGGCGATAGGAAGTTAGGCGTATTAAATGTTCATTTTGCCCCTGACCAGATCGTAGATGAGAATTTGAATGCGCTCACCCTTTCGTTGTGCAACTCTTTAAGTGTGACTTTGGATCGGGTAAATTTGTTCAAGAGTGAACATGAACAAAAGCGCCTGGCCATCGCTCAGCAACAGATCAGCGCCAAATTAACCTCATCTCGCGATTTTGATGCTGTATTAGATCTATTAATGGAACAGGTCGGACGTTTGGTACCCAATGATTGCTGCAGCATTATGTTGGTTGATAAAACAGAATCATACATTGCGCGAAGCAGGGGGTATGAATTCCTTGGCTCGGAATTTATGACCTATATGCGGAAATGGAGATTTGTAAACGAAGACACTTACAATATCTCCAGGATACTGAAGACAAAAAGTACCATGTTCATCGATGACATCTTGAACAATCCCGCCTGGTTGAAATTGGATCCCCGTTTGCAGAACCACAGCTGGTTGGGAGCGCCCATTTTGATCGATGATCAGGTGGTGGCAGTCTTCTCGCTAGAAAAGAAGGAAGTGGGGTTTTATTCCCAAAAAGATGCTGATCGGTTAAATTCATTCTGCAGCGCGGCTGCCCTGGCGTTCCAAAATGCTGAGTACTTTGCTGAGATCAAGAAACGAGTTCGTGAGTTCGAAAGTCTTCAGATCACCATGAACGACATCACCAGCGAACTGGACCTCAAACAGCTCCTGCGCGAGATCACAAAGCGTTCAATTAGCCTGCTGGGTTCTACCTCTGGGTCATTATGTCTTTACAATGGTGAAACAAGTTGTCTTGATGTTGTTGTGGGCTTAAGCCCTGAAGGGGAGTTTGCCGGCGAAGTAATTCCATTAGGGAAAGGCGCCGCAGGCAAGGTTGCAGAAACCCACGAACCCATGGTGCTGGATGATTACCCGTCGTGGTCTGGGCATCTCCCGCGAATGGTAACGGTATTTCCGCATGCCATGGTACAGGTTCCCATGTTGGCCGGCAGTGAACTTCTGGGCGTTTTAGGGGTCGGGGATGCAAACCCCAGCCGCAAATACACCGATGAAGATGTGCGCTTACTTTCTTTGTTTGCCCAACAAGCCACCATTGGCATTCGCAATGCCCGTTTGTACGCCAGAGCCAGGTTGCAGGCTGAAGAAGCGGATACCCTGCGCGAGGCCAGCAAGATCGTCACTTCACTGTTGGAACAAAAACAAGCTCTCCCGCTGATCCTGGATCAGCTGGCAAAAGTGGTGCCCTTTGATACGGCTTCGGTCTTATTGGAGAATGAGGGTGAATTAGAGGTCGTGGAAGGCAAAGGATTCAGCCCAGAATCGCCATTCCTGGGAGTTCGCATTGACTTGAAGGGTAAGCAACCGGGAGCAGTTGTATATAATTCACAAACACCGCTTATTGTGCACAACATGGCTAAGGAATTCCCTGAATTTCATTTGATCAATCAACTTGAGGTTTGCTCCTGGATTGGCGTTCCGTTGAAGTATGGCGAACGGATGTTGGGAATTCTGGCGCTCGATTCTTTTGAACCGGATCGTTACGATGAAGACCAGGCCCGATTGGTGGCTGCTTTTGCCGGTCACGTAGCCATTGCATTGGAAAATGTTCGCCTCTATCAGAGTGCTTTGCAATCGGCTAAACGGTTGGCAACATTGTATAAATTGAGCCAACGCATCAGCGCTAATTTGCAGCCGGATGAGGTTTACCACGCCATTCACAAGGCCACCAAAGACCTGATGGCCTGTGACTCGTTCATCCTTTCTTTGTATGACGAAGCCACACAGACGATCAACGATGTCTACTTTGTAGATCACTCCATTCCACAAAAACTCACCAGCCGCCCCATGGGGGTTGGATTGGCTTCAAAAGTGATCACAGAAAAGAAGACGGTGTTTTACAACCACTTTAATATCAATATGGTCAAGCGTACCAATGCCGTGTTGGTGGGTGAAGATAAGGACGAATCTGTGGTGCGCTCGCTGATCATTGTGCCGCTGAAACTGGGCAAAACGGTCAAGGGCATCATGTCTACGCAAAGCTATTCTGCTGATGCGTATAGCCAGGAAGACAAAGAAACCTTGGAGCTTCTGGCTTCCCATGCGGTCATTGCATTGGAAAACTCAACCCTTTTCAGTGAAGTGCAAGAATTGGCCATCACCGACTCGTTGACCAAGGTCAACAACAGACGCCGCTTCTTTGACCTGGCAGAGCAGGAGTTTGAGCGCTCGCGCAGGTATAACCGCCCACTTTCTCTCATCATGCTGGATATTGATCACTTCAAGCGGGTGAACGATACTTACGGACACGCTGCTGGTGATACCGTGTTGGAGCGCTTGGCGCAATTGTGTCAGAAATCCTTGCGCGAGGTGGATGTATTTGCCCGTTACGGTGGCGAAGAATTTGTCATCCTTTTACCAGAAACCACCTCACAAGAGGCGCTACTCACCGCCGAAAGGATCCGTCAATTGGTGGCGCGTACTCCCATTGATGTTGCCGGTGACTCACTGACCATTACCATCAGCTTTGGCATTGTAGAGCTGGATAAATCTTGTAAGAAC
>CAZWKK010000259.1:0-3325 GCA_964634855.1 uncultured Anaerolinea sp. | reverse complement strand
CAATTACCCGGAGCTGAGCACACAAGATTGGTTCAAGGTGTTGGATAAGCTGTGGGAGTTGGGCATTCCGCACATCGTCTTTACCGGCGGCGAGCCCACCCTGCGCGACGATCTGCCTGAGCTCATCCGCCACGCCGAACAGAATGGCCAGATCACTGGTCTCAACACCAACGGCCGCAAGCTGAAAGACCCTGCCTACCTGCAAACCCTGGTCGATGCCGGGCTGGACCACATCCAGATCACCCTGGAATCGCACCTGCCTGAGATCCACGACCAGATGGTCGGTGCTGCAGGTGCCTGGCAAGACACAGTTGCGGGGGTACGCAACGCCGTCGCAGCCAACCTGTATGTGATGACCAATACCACCATGCTCAAGCTCAACAGCCCAACCATGGCGGATACGCTGGAATTCCTGGGCCAGACTGGCCTAAAGACCATCGGCCTTAACGCACTTATCTATTCTGGCCGCGGTGCTACTGTTGGCACCGGCCTTTCGGAGAGCGAGTTGGAACCGCTGTTGGAGCAGGCCAAACGCTCCACCCAAAAATTTGGGCAGCGACTCATCTGGTACACTCCCACCCAGTACTGCAATTTTGATCCGGTGCAGATGGACCTGGGCGTCAAAGGGTGTACCGCTGCTCTCTACAACATGTGCATCGAACCGGATGGCAGCGTGATCCCATGCCAGTCTTACTATCACAGCCTGGGCAAATTCCTGCAGCTCCCCTGGAAAGCCATCTGGGAGCACCCGCTGGCACTCAGCCTGCGCAACCGCAAAGATCTACCCGGTAAATGCCAATCCTGCGCCATCGTCAAAGAGTGCGGCGGGGGTTGTCCGCTTACTTTTGAGCAAGCAATTTCTTAGCTTCATTCGTTCGGGAGGGAACCATGAAAGAAAGATTACGCACTGTTTTTGATAAAGTTTTCTTCACCCCGCATCCGCTGCCAATGGGAAACTACCAACGCGTCACCACCAAGGCCGATGGCAGCCCCCTGCGTTTGCACCTGCGCATCGAGAAAAATGGTCTCGGTATCCTTATTGTCAATGCCAGCACCATTTTGCACCTCAACGGCACTGCCACGGAGATGGCCTATCACCTCATCCAACAGACTGAAGATGAACTGGTGATCGCTGACCTCGTCAAGCGCTATCGCGTTGAATACACCACTGCTCGTGAAGATTTTGCCAACTTCAAGGCTCGCCTGGACTCCCTGATCAATACTCCCGACCTGGATCCGGAGACCTTCCTCGATTTCGAACGGGTTGCCCCGCACTCACAGGAGCTTTCGGCTCCCCTGCGACTGGATTGCGCCCTTACTTATCAGGCACCCGATAACCACGGCGTCACCTTTGCCCCGGTGGATCGTGTAAAACGCAACCTGGACAGTGAAGAGTGGAAGACCATTCTGGAAAAAGCCTGGAACGCCGGCATTCCGCACATCATCTTTACAGGTGGGGAACCCACCCTGCGCCCCGATCTTCCAGAACTCATCCAGAAGGCCGAAGACCTCGGCCAGGTCACCGGTCTGATCACAGATGGCCTGCGCCTGACCGAAAAAGACTACCTGCACAAACTTCTGGCTGCCGGTCTTGACCATATGATGATCGTACTCTCCCCGGAAGACAGCGAATTCTGGGAAGCCATCAAAGATACCCTCGCTGAAGACATCTTCCTCAGCGTGCATCTCACCCTTAATGACAAGAACCTGGATCAGGTCAACAAGATCCTGGATCGTTTGGCCAAAGCGGGTGTCACCTCCCTCTCCATCAGCGCTTCGTCTGAGGAGAGCATCAAAGCCCTACCCCTTGTTCAGCGCAGATGTGCCGAGATGGGCTTCAGCCTGGTCTGGGACCTGCCTGTGCCCTATTCAGCCGACAACCCGATGAACAAAGAACTGTCTGAGTTTGCCGAGCAGTTGGAAGGCTCTGGCAAGACCTGGCTCTACCTTGAACCCGATGGCGATGTCCTCCCCGGCCAGGGCGTGTTCAAAATGCTGGGCAACCTCCTCAACGATCCCTGGGAAACCATCTGGCTGAACGCTAACAAAGCATGACCTTTTCTGTGAAACAATGGCATGAACGCTTTCAACAGCAGGCGCTATGGACTGCTGACTTGAGAGCGTTCTTGTTTTCCCAGGCAAATCTCGACCAGTGTAATTCTGTCCTCGAAGTGGGCAGCGGCACTGGCGCCATCAGCCACACCCTACATGCCCTCACCCGCGCCCAAGTGTACGGCATTGATATCGCTCCTGAGCGCGCGCAGTTTGCTGCCAGCGCAGACCCAGCCAGCCGATTCTCCTGTGCTGATGCCGCCCACCTGCCCTTTGCCCCAGGCTCCTTTGACCTGACCTACTGCCACTATTTGTTACTTTGGCTACACGAACCAGTTGCTGCCCTTAAGGAGATGATGCGCGTATCCCGTCCGGGAGCGCTCCTCCTCGCATTAGCCGAGCCGGATCACCTGGCCAGGGTGGACGCTCCTGCCCCGCTGGATGCCCTGGGAAGGCTCCAGACGCAGGCTCTGGCCGAGCAGGGCGTTTGCACCAATGCCGGTCGTCAGCTTGCTTCCTGGTTTAGCCAGGCCGGTCTGCAAGAGGTGCAGATCGGCGTCTCCGGCTTCCAGACCACCCCTGCCACCCTCCCCCCCTGGTTTGACTCCGAATGGCAGGTGCTGCAGCAAGATCTGGCCGGAAGTTTATCAACAACTGAACTGGTCCGCCTCAAAGAACTGGACTGTCAAGCCTGGCTTGCCGGCGAACGCGTGCTCTGGATCCCCACTTTTTACGCCATCGGCACCGTGCCGCGCGAACCAGTGCAAAATTCCCCCCGCTGAGTTTCTCATTTTCCATTGTCAAAATGGCTACTTCGGACTATAATTTGGCTCGTTGTTCGGGGCGTGGCGCAGCCCGGCTAGCGCGCTTGCATGGGGTGCAAGAGGTCGGAGGTTCAAATCCTCTCGCCCCGACTACAGTACCAAAAGACAGGAAACGGGCTACCTGTCTTTTTCGTTTAAATCGCTTTAATCAGGCCAGAGCTTTACCTTACAGGCACAATAGCAAATCCTCACAGGCACAATAGCAAATCCTCTCGCCCCGACTACAGTACCAGAAGACAGGAACGGGCTACCTGTCTTTTTCGTTTAAATACTCAAGATTCGGAATTATAGCAAACACTCTCGCCCCGATTCCGGTACCAGAAGACAGGAACGGGCTACCTGTCCGATTCATGTTAAGAAACAAAATGTTGTCGGCCGAACCGAGCAATACTATCCGTCATCGCGAGCGCTCGACAGAGCGCGTGGCGATCTCCCACGGAAATAATATT
>CAZWKK010000258.1:0-3333 GCA_964634855.1 uncultured Anaerolinea sp. | reverse complement strand
CACTCACCCTTATGCTGGACTTTAAAAACGAATAAATTCTAGAAATAATTAAGGGGATGGTTCCGACCGCTTAGCAGACTGAATTGGTATAATGAGACCACAATTGTAAATAAATGAGGGTGAGATGAGCGATTTTTTGGAATTTTTGAACAGTGCCACAGAAAGTGACCTGCAGGGCAAAGGGCTGAGCGCTACCTTGAGCAAACGCCTGGTAGAAGCCAGACCCTACGCTTCATCAGAGGATGCCTTGAAGGTAAAAGGCCTTACCGCCGCCAAATTGGGCGAACTTGAAACTCAGTTTGACGCCAAACCAGAAGTGGAAACCCAGACTGAAACCGAAGTCGTTGCAGAGGTTCCTGCTGCTGAGGTGAAAAAGCCCCGCGTTTGGGTACGGGTATTGCGCTGGGTGCTGGTGCTGCTCATTCTTGCTGGTGCGATCTATGCGGCCATTCTATACGGCGTTCCTTTCATCTATAACACCTTCTTACGCCCGGTAGAAAACAATACCGCCCAACTTTCTGAAGTAGCTGCCCAGCAAAAAGCAGATACCGCCCGGCTGGAAGAGGAAATTGCCACCCTGCAGGCCCGTGTGACCGATCTTGAATCACGCGCAGATGCGGTGGATCAGGCGCTGGCCGCCCATAGTGAAACGCTCGCCAACCTGGCTGCCATGCAAACCGAGCTGGACCAAACCCTGAACGCAGAGCTGACCTACCAGGTGAATTTGCTGCGTGCAGTCAATTACCTCAGCCGCTGCCGGCTTTACCTCTCTCAGAGCAACTTTGGTTTGGCCCGCGAAGACGCTCTCTCTGCGCGCAACCTGCTCAGCCAGATGCAGCCTGCCGCCCCTGCCGGTCAGGCTTACGCCATCAATGAGGCCATCAACCGCCTGGATATCGCCCTCTCCAACTTACCGGCTTACCCGGTGGTAGCTGTCTATGATATCGATATCGCCTGGCAATACCTTGCCGACGGACTAAACGAAACGGCACCTACCCTGGCCGCCCCCACGGTTGCCCCTACTGAGGCGACTTCGCTGCCAGAGGCGACTTCGCTGCCTGAAGCGACACCTCTCCCATAATTCTTTCTACCAATAATTAGACCCGTGCAGTACAAACGCACGGGTCTTTATTATTAGGAAATTCATCACTTCAAAAAGGTAAGGGATTATTCTACACTTGACTGTATAATTTTTTTATCGCTTTCTTCTCCCTTCCGATGAAAGGCAGCCCCATGTCTTCTTTAACCAAAATCACCCTGTTCATCAACAAGCAAGAGCGCGAAGTAGATGTCAGCGCAAATGAGAACCTGCGTGATGTTCTGCGCCGCCTTTCTTACTTTAGCGTCAAAGACGGCTGTGATGATGGCGTGTGCGGCATTTGTACTGTGCTCTTGGAGGGCAAAGCCATTCGCAGCTGCCGCTACAAAGCTGTGGATGTGGTGAGCAAAGCCATCACCACCCTGGAAGGGATCGCTGAGCATGAATTGCATGCCCTGCAGCGGGCATTTATAGAGGCTGGCGCAAGCCAGTGCGGCATCTGCACCCCTGGGCAGATCCTCACCGCCAAGGCACTGCTGGACACCAACCCCAACCCCAGCGACACCGAGATCCGCCAGGCTATGAACGCGGTGTTGTGCCGTTGTACCGGCTACATCCGCATCATTGAGGCCATTCAGCGCGCCGCCGCTGAACTGCGCGGCGAAAGCCAACCCATTATCAAGCAGGTGGAGCTTCCTCTGCCCGCAGATACCCGCTCTATTACTCTACCGGATGAATACTACCGCCGTGATGGCTCGCGCGATCCGTTGCCGCCGCTGGTCTTTACCCCGGCCGGCATGCCCCCCACCAGTGTGGTGGGCAGCTCTGAACCCAAAGTAGATGGCGAAAAATTGGTGCGCGGTCGCTCGGTGTACACAGATGATGTCCATATGGAAGGCATGCTCTACGGAGCGTTGCTCACCAGCCCGCATGCCCATGCCCGCATTAAGAACATAGATACGTCCAAGGCACGCTCTTTGCCGGGTGTCCAGGCGGTACTCACCTGGCAAGATGTGGCCCGTATCAAATATGCCAGCGGTGGGCAAAGTTATCCTCAGCCAGTGCCGTATGACCAGGTCTCTTTGGACAATAAAGTGCGCCATGTGGGGGACCGGGTGGCCGTGGTTGCCGCCGAAACGCTTGAGATCGCTGAAGATGCGCTTAAACTGATCGAGGTGGAATACGAACTTTTACCCGTGGTGATGAGCCCGGAAGAAGCCATGAAGGACGGCGCCCCCATCATCCACGATGAAGAAGATACCGTGGGCATTTATGACCGCGCCCACAACATCGTGCAGCACATTGAGGCCGAGTGTGGCGATGTTGAGAAGGCCTTTGCCGCAGCCGACCATGTTTATTCGGCGCAATACCGCACCCAACGCCAACAACACGCTCACCTGGAACCGCATGTGTGCATCACCTGGTGGGATGAAGATCACCGCCTGGTGATCCGCTCCAGCACCCAGGTGCCTTTCCATGTGCGCCGTATGGTGGCCCCGCTCATCGGGCTGCCGGTCAAGCAGATCCGCGTCATTAAGCCGCGCATCGGCGGCGGCTTTGGCAACAAACAGGAAATGCTGCTGGAAGACCTGTGTGCCCACCTGACCCTGGCCACCGGCCGGCCGGTACGCATGCAGTACACCCGCGAGCAGGAATTCACCAGCTCACGCAGCCGCCACCCGGAGATCATGAACTACAAGGTGGCGGTTAAAGACGGCAAGGTTATCGGCACCGAGCTGTATATGATCGGCGATACCGGCGCCTACGGTACACACTCCGTCACCGTTAACATGGTAGGTGGGTTCAAGGGGCTGACCCTGTACAACAACCCCAACATGCGCTTCAAGGCGGATGTAGCCTACACCAATGCTCCGCCCTCCGGCGCCTTCCGCGGCTACGGCTCCATGCAGTGTGAGTACGCCATTGAGGTCATCATGGCCGAGGTGGCTCATCAGATCGGCATGGACGAGGTGGAGTTCAAACGCAAGAACTGGATCAAAGTGGGCGACCCCATGTACCTGTCCGCAGATCTGGGAGAAGGCCGCAACGGCACCGCCCAGACCATGCTCAGCTCTGCCCTGGAAGAATGCGTCAACATTGGCCTGCAGGCCACTGACTTTTACAAGAAGCGCGAAGAATACAAGCATCAGACCGGTAAGGTGCGCAAGGGCATCGGTCTGGCGGTAAGCATCCATGGCTCTTCGATTGCCGGGTTGGATATGGCCGCCGCTTCCATTAAGATGAACGATGACGGTTCCTTCAATCTTCTCATCGGTGCATCCGATCTGGGCACT
>CAZWKK010000257.1:0-3334 GCA_964634855.1 uncultured Anaerolinea sp. | reverse complement strand
GATGGCGGCAGAAAAAGGCTTCCGCGTACTGGTCTGGGATATGCGCGGCCACGGCCAATCTCGCCCGGCCCTGTTTGATTTCTCCCAGGCCGTGGAAGACCTGCTGGCGCTACTGGATACCCTCAAAGTGGACAAAGCCACCCTCATCGGGCACTCTCTGGGTGGCAATGTGCACCAGGAATTTGTCTTCCGCCACCCGGAGAGGGTGAGATGCATGGTGGTGCTGGATAGCACCTGGAATTTCCAGAAGATGACCCGCTTTGAAGAGTGGAGCCTGCGCTACGGCACCAAGATCTTCGAGTGGTATCCCTATAAGAGTCTCATCAAGCAGATGGTGGCCGTCACCTTTAGCAGGCCGGCAGATAAAGCCATGATGGCCGAGATCTGTGCCCACCTCACCCGTGAAGAGATCGTGCAGATCATGACAGAAGCCACCTTATGCCTGCGAACCGAACCGGATTACCATATCCCCGTGCCCTTCTTGTTATTGGTGGCGGATGGCGATGTAACCGGCAATATCCGCAAGATCGCGCCCATCTGGGCTGCCCATGACCCCAACTGCCAGTATGTGGTCATCCCCAACGCCCTGCACGGCGCCCACCTGGATAACCCGGAGTTCTTCCACGCCCAATTATTTGGCTTTTTGGAGCAGCACACCCGCTGATCAATTGTGTTGACGAAGCGCTTTAATGCAGGTATTATGAATCTGCCAGGTTGGCCAGAAGGTTGCGGGGCGAGCGATCGTTCCGAGGAAAGTCCGTACTCCACAGGGCACACTGTCGGGTAACACCCGGGGCAGGGCAACCTGCCGGATCGGGCCACAGAAATATACCGCCCGCAAGGGCAAGGGTGAAATGGTGGCTTAAGAGACCACCGGCGCTCGCAGTAATGCGGCGGCCAGGTAACCCCCAGTGGGAGCAAAGCCAAGCAGAGGCAATGCCTTCTTCGGAAGGCGGGAAGCGGCTCGTTTTCCTTGAGTCTCGGGTAGGCTGCTTGAGTCGGATGGTAACATCCGAACCAGATAGATAACCTTCACCGCAGGCACCGTGCGCAAGCATACCTGTCTGCGGCACAGAATGCGGCTTATCGGCCGGCCTGGCACTTTGATGCAAAAAAAAAGAGCACAGAAATCTGTGCTCTTTACGTTTTATTCTACCCAGGCTTTGAGGATCCTGCTTTTTTGATCAGGAATCACCTGATAGGCGCCGCATTCTGCAGGTACAAGCAGTGTTTCAAACTGGCTCAGGTGCCATTTATGGTTCTTTACTTTGACCCATGCGCTGCCCTCTGCAACCGTCAGGCAGTGAAACGACTTGCCAGCAGTATCAAAAACCAGCGATGTTTTTTCTAAACTCAGATGGGAGAGCGTGAAATAACGGTTCTGGCAAAGCACCCTTTCCTGGCCATCCACAAAAGTCGGCTCAGGTACTGCCTGCGGTGATTTGGCGGCGTCCACCACAGCCAGTGATTTATCAATGTGCAGCTTGCGCGTTTCGCTTTGTGGACGGCCCCAATCATAGACGCGGTAGGTCAGGTCAGAAGACTGCTGCACTTCATAGATCAGCAGCCCCGGCCCAAGCGCGTGCAGGGTACCCGGTTCCACAAAAATGGTCTGCCCGGCGTTGACGGCATGGTACTGGCAGGTCTCGATCACAGATCCATCACGGATGCCAGCATGCAATCTCGCTGCGTCCATACCCGGTTTGACCCCGGCGATCAGTCTGGCGTCTTTGGTGGCATCCAGTACGAACCAGGCTTCGGTTTTGCCATAATATCCCGCTCCTTCAAGAGCCACAGCCTGGCTATCATTGGGGTGCACCTGCAAGGAGAGCCATTCGGCGCAATCCAGTAACTTGATCAACAGGGGAAAGCGCGCGGCCGGCCCCTGCGCCACAACCGAGCTTCCTAGCAGCCGCTCGCCAAGCTCACTGGTTGCTTCTTTGAGGCTGCGTCCGCGCAAAGCGCCCGACACCACAGCATCACTCTCGTGCACGATCCACGCTTCAGCCACGGGTTTGGCAGAGCTTTTTAATCGGTGCCCGCCCCATACATAATTACGGTATTGAGGTCGGAGGCGGAAGGGAAGAAGGGTTGGGGTCAATTAGATACTCCAAAGTAATTTCTATCCATTATAAAGCATGTAGATCTCAGACAAAAAGGCCGATTCCTTAAACGGAATCGGTCTCTTGTTTTTACTTCTTTTCGTTGTACTGCCAGAGCTGAACCTGGCCGGAGTGTGCATCTTTTTTGCACATGCTGCTGAGCGAGCAGCCCGCGCAGCCATCTCCGCAGGTCTCATAGGCCTGAATGTAACCCATCTGGCGCAGATGGTCCAGCATGGCTTCCACCATGGCCGGGCTGGTGCCCAATTTGGCCGCCAGCTTGCCTGTCTCCAAGGTACCGCCTTCACGAATTTCTACCAGTAATTTTTCTAACATGCTTAAGCTCCCAGGGCGACTGCGCCGTGATAAACCAGTACACCCGATAGTACCGAAATAACCAGGAACATGCCCACACTGACAATGGTCCACTTCCAGGAGTTGGTTTCCTGTTTGATGACCGCCACAGTGGCCATGCAGGGGATGAAGAGCATGGTAACCACCATAAAGGAGAGGGCGGTGGCCGTACTGAAGGTGGAGGTCAACGCCTGCACCAGGCCTACCCCTCCACTATTGCCAAACAACACGCCCAGAGTAGCGATGGCATTCTCTTTGGCCGGGAAGCTGGTGAGCAATGCTACAGTCAGACGCCAATCAAAGCCCATCCAATTACCCACAGGGGCTAGGAATTTGCCTACACTGGCCAGATAACTGTTTTCTATTGAGCCGCCGGGCAGATAGGAAAGTACCCAGATGAGAACCGAGATGCCCAAAATGGTGGTGCCCGCCTTCTTTAAGAAGGAGAGAGACCGCTGCCACACTAACAACCCTACGGTACGTGGGTTCGGTATATGGTAAAGCGGCATTTCCATAATAAAAGCCGAGCGCTCGCCCTTGAAAATGATCTTGTTCAACAGGGTGCCCAGGATCACCAGCAGCAATATGGAGAGCAGCACCATGCCCCAGGAGACGAACAGAGCATTCGCACCAAAGAATGCCGGTGCCAGAAAGGCGATGACGGCCATACGCGCCGTGCAGGGCACCAGTGGTGCAATGAGAATGGTCAGCAGACGAGCCGGCCAGCTATCAATGACGCGCGTGCCCATAATGGCGGGCACATTACAGCCAAAGCCCAGGAAGAGCGGCAGGAATGATTTGCCGTGCAAGCCCATCATGTGCATGATGTTGTCCATCACATAGGCTGCCCGGGCCATATAACCAATGTCTTCCAGCAA
>CAZWKK010000256.1:0-3337 GCA_964634855.1 uncultured Anaerolinea sp. | reverse complement strand
CAAGCTGGCGTTGAATTCGGCCTTCCAGGCTGGTTGCGCTGAAGGGTTTGATGCCAAGCATGGACCAATAACAGGCATCCGGGTTGGTCTCAAGCATTTGCCGGCTGGCATTGGGGAAAGGCCAGTATTGAAAGCCATTGACGCCCATTTCTGAAGAAAACTTGAGCGCTTTTTGCAGGGAAGTGCTGAATTTTGCCACGCTGTGGGGTGTACGGCTGGGGGTAAGCCCGCGAGCGATGAGTTCGTATTCACAAACGCGTAGATCGGTGTAACGGTTGCGCGGCGGTACACTGGCAAGCTGTTGACGATAGTCTGCATCGGCCATGTAGCCGTGGTTGAGTGTGAGTGGAGAGTTGATGGCTGCGGTGACCTTGTTGGCTGCGCTGATGGTACTCTGCCAGTCTAAGGGCGTCATAGCGCCCATATACAGGATGCGCAGAGAACTATCCATAATGGCGCAGGTAAAACCCCCGCGCTGTCCGCTCAACTCAATGCCAACAGAAATATCACCTTTGATCTCCATACCGGTTGAGTTTAGCGGAAAATGGTGGAATATGCAATCAAATTGAAGTCTTAAAAGCAAAGTCCCCTATTGCAGGGGACTTTGTTATCTAGATCAGGCTTTGCCAATGAAAGCGCGCAGAAAATCTTTGGCCTTGACCACGTTGCCCGCCAGCAGGTTCTGTTCTCTGAACAAGCCGGCAGTCACACGGATGAAGTACAGGGCAGTTACCACCAGCAACGCCAGCGCCACCAGAATTTGCCAGATGGGTACTTCTGTGGCAGCCAGACGGCACATCATGGCCACAGGCGAAGTGAGCGGGAAGAGACTCAGTACAACCGACAAGGTAACATTTGGCGTTTGAATGAGGGTGGAGATGAACATCAGCGGCACGATCATGGGTAAGATCACAATGGTGGTGAGCTGAGAAGCCTCACGCATGCCAGGCACCAGGGCGCCGACCCCAGCCATCAGGCTGGCGTAAATGGCATAACCAAAGATGAAGAACAGCACACCCCAGATCAAGATACTGGTGGGCAATTGAAAGGCATCAGCCAGCGCATAGTTCTTGCCTGAAAAGCGCAGAATGGCAAAGGTTGAGCCGAACCATACTACCGTCTGTAAAAGCCCAACCAGACCCAGTGCGATGATCTTGCCGGTCAACATCTGCGTGGGGGTGACGGATGTCATCAGCACTTCCATAACGCGGTTCTTCTTCTCGCTGGAAATGCTGTTGAGCAGCAATGACGCTGAAGTAAGGATCACAATGTAGAAGAGGAAGGCGATGATGTAAGGCAGTAAGAAAGTGAGTGGATTATTCTGATCGCGTTCCGGTGCGGAAGTATCTATGGTGGTGGTTTTGGCGTTGAGCGGATTCTGAACCCTGTAATACAGGTTCAGATCGCCGCCCGTCAGATTGTAAGCCAAAAGGGCATCCAAA
The DNA here is from genome assembly GCA_964634855.1 of uncultured Anaerolinea sp. Lineage (GTDB taxonomy): Bacteria > Chloroflexota > Anaerolineae > Anaerolineales > Anaerolineaceae > UBA6107. The sequence goes on along the minus strand of CAZWKK010000256.1, from coordinate 1,895 downwards.
GAAGAGGACTGGATGCTGCCTCCCAACGGATTAAAATCAGGGCGCACATAGATCACCTCACCGGTCTTCATGTAATCAGCGGTGATGATGTAATAAGCCGAGATCTTCTCTGCACTTAAATCAGCTTTGGCGGCATCCACAGAAGGGTAGCTGGCCAATCTGTGCTCATAGCCCTCCGGGATGGCTTTGACAATACCGCTTTCGTCCACAAAGCCTTCCAGAGTGTTCTTAACAGAGGGCATCATTAGCTCATTGAGCATATTGCTGGCATCACTGCCAGTGGATTTTTGCAATCCACCGATCACCAGGGTGACAACCATGCCGATGAGGGGGAAGAGAAATAATGTGATCAGGAAAGACTTGCGTGTGACCGCAGTGATAAATTCATTGCGAAAAACGAGCCAGGTCTTGTTCATGCCTTGCCTGCCTGTTCAGATCTCTTTTGAAAGATCTCTTTGAATGATGTTTTCTTGCCGTAGCGCAGTAACCCTAAGTGGAAGAAGCGTCCGGCCAGCCAGATGGAAAAGACCGCCAACGCCCAAAGCAGCCCAATGGTCACACCGATCTGCCAGAAAGGAACCGTGGTGAAGACGGCGCGCAACGGCAGGGCGATGGGAGCGGTAAGGGGGAACATACTCATGCCAACGGCAAGTGCGCCATTCGGATTGAACATGAGTGGGGTTACAAACCAGAACGGCACCACAATGGGCAAAGTAAATAGACCCGCGATCTGTTGGGCTTCGCGAAGTTCAGAGGCGGTAGCGCCAATGGCACCCATGGCTGAAGCGATCATAATGAAGGCTGGCAGGAAGGTGCCCACCATAATGAGGATCAAAGAAGGTTCGATCTTTAAGGATTGCCCTACTGGCAGCAATTGTGGGACAAATTGCATGGCAAGAATAGCCATCAACATCCACAGGAAAAGCTCAGTAAGCCCCACCAACAGATTGCCGATCACTTTACCGGTCATCAGCTGGTTGGGCGAAACAGAGGTGATGAGGATCTCCATCGTTCGATTTTCTTTCTCTTCAACCACTGCTTGCAGCAAATACCCGCCGCTGATGTTGACCGCTATGATGAAGAGGATGCCCGCCAGGAACGGCAACAAAATGGCCAGCCAGTTATCAGCAGCCAACTCACGGGAGCCATCTGCGGAACGGATGATGAGCGCCGTGGAGCTGGTCAGACGGTCGATGGTGGCCTGAGGTTTCCCCAACAGCAGGTTGTAGCGTAAAAAATCGGAAATATCATCATTGATATTCGAGCCGGTCTTTTTACCTTTTACCAGGTCTACCGCTCCATTGGACAAGTAATTGTCTGTAATCACAAAATATGCCTGCACTTCACCGCTCTCAAGGGCAGATCGTGCTGAGGTTTCATCCTGATAGCGGATAAAGTCCACGCTGGGGAAAGTAGGGTGTCCCTTCACGGGTTCGGCCTCGTGAGAAGGCAAAACGTTTTTGGCATCTACATATCCAACAGGGCTGGAATTGTATTGCAACCAAACAGCCAGGAAACCGACCAATACGATAACACCGATAAAAAGCGGCATGCTCAACACGGCAAATATGAAGCGTTTGGTTCGCACATGCTTTAAATATTCGTTACGAAATATCAACCAGGTCTTGTTCATGCTTCAGGTCCCTGTTTTTTCACCACCTCAATAAAGATCTCATCCAGGGTGGGTAAGGCGATCTCAAATTTGTCGATCTGGATGTTGGCTGCCATCAGTGATTTAAGGATATTTTGCGGCGATTCACCATTGGCAATGTGCAAAATGTAGCTGCCATTCTGGCGTTCTACATTTGCCACACCGTTGATCTGAGCGGGCAGGGCATCAGGAGTGGCCAGTTCAAGGGCAGGCTTGGCGAATTTGCGGCGGACTTCATCAAGCG
>CAZWKK010000255.1:0-3338 GCA_964634855.1 uncultured Anaerolinea sp. | reverse complement strand
CAAGCTGGCGTTGAATTCGGCCTTCCAGGCTGGTTGCGCTGAAGGGTTTGATGCCCAGCATGGACCAGTAACAGGCATCTGCATTGGTTTCCAGCATCTGCCGGTTGGCATTGGGGAAGGGCCAGTATTGAAAGCCGTTGACACCCATTTCTGAAGAAAATTTGAGCGCTTTTTGCAGCGAGGTGCTGAATTTTGCCACGCTGTGAGGGGTACGGGTAGGGCTAAGACCGCGGCTGATTAGCTCGTATTCACACACGCGCATATCTGTGTAGCGGTTGCGCGGAGGAACGCTGCCAAGTTGTTGACGGTACTCGGCATCAGCCATGTAGCCGTGGTTGAGGGTAAGAGGGGAGTTTATGGCTGTGGTGACCTTGCTGGCTGTGTTGAGGATGTTCTGCCAGTCCAGAGGTGTCATAGCCCCCATAAACAGGATGCGCAAAGAACTATCCAGAATGGCGCAGGTAAAGGTCCCGCGCTGTCCGCTCAGCTCAATGCCAACAAAAATATCACCTTTAATTTCCATACGGGTTGAGTTTAGCGGAAAATGGTGGAATATGCAATCAATTTGTATTGATTAAATTCGAAGTCCCCTTCATCAGGGGACTTCGTTTGTGTTATCAGGCTTTGCCCACAAATGCACGGAGAAAATCTTTGGCTTTGACGGTATTGCCCGCCAACAGGTTCTGTTCTCTGAACAAGCTTGCGGCCACGCGGATGAAGTAAAGTGCAGTTACCACAAGCAAGGCTAACGCCACCAGAATCTGCCAGATGGGCACCTGTGTAGCGGCCAGGCGGCACATCATGGCTACAGGGGAGGTGAGCGGGAATAGGCTCAAGACGATGGACAGTGTGACGTTTGGCGTCTGGATGAGAGTGGAGATGAACATCAGCGGCACGATCATGGGGAGGATCACGATGGTGGTCAGTTGAGATGCTTCACGCATGCCAGGCACCAGGGCACCGACACCGGCCATCAGGCTGGCGTAAATGGCATAACCGAAGATGAAGAACAGCACACCCCAGATCAAAATGCTGGTGGGCAACTGGAAGGCATCCGCCAGGGCATAGTTTTTGCCGGAGAAGCGCAGAATGGCAAAGGTGGAGCCAAACCAGACCACTGTTTGCAGCAGCCCAACCAGACCCAGCGCGACGATCTTGCCAGTCAACATCTGGGTGGGGGTAACAGAGGTCATCAGCACTTCCATGACGCGGTTCTTCTTCTCGCTGGAAATACTGTTGAGCAACAGCGATGCTGAAGTAAGGATCACGATGTAGAAGAGGAAGGCAATGATGTACGGCAAAAGAAAAGTAAGCGGATTATTTTGGTCGCGCTCCGGTGCGGACGTATCAATGGTAGTGGTGTTGGCGTTGAGTGGATTCTGCACCCGGTAATACAGGTTCAGATCACCCCCTGTGAGGTTATACGCCAACAACGCATCCAAAGAGGACGATTGAATACTGCCGCCCAATGGATTAAAGTCAGGGCGCACATAGATCACCTCACCTGTTTTCATGTAATCAGCGGTGATGATGTAATAGGCCGAGATCTTCTCTGCACTCAGATCTGCTTTGGCTGCTTCTACAGAAGGGTAACTGGCCAAGCGGTGCTCATAGCCATCCGGGATGGTTTTAACAATCCCACTTTCGTCAACAAAGCCTTCCAACGTATTCTTGACGGAGGGCATCATTAATTCGTTGAGCATGCTGCTGGCGTCGCTGCCGGTGGATTTTTGCAGCCCGCCGATCACAAGGGTGATGACCAGACCGATCAGAGGGAAAAGGAACAATGTCACCAGGAATGACTTGCGCGTCACCACTGTGATAAATTCATTACGAAAAACGAGCCAGGTCTTGTTCATGCTTTCCCTGCCTGTACAGATCTCTTTTGAAAGATCTCTTTGAAGGATGTTTTCTTGCCGTAGCGCAGTAAACCCAGGTGGAAGAAGCGTCCGGCCAGCCAGACTGAAAAGATGGCCAACGCCCAGAGCAACCCAATGGTCACACTGATCTGCCAGAAGGGCACTGTGGTGAAGACCGCGCGCAACGGCAGGGCAATGGGAGCGGTGAGGGGGAACATGCTCATCCCCACGGCCAAAGCGCCATTGGGATTAAACATAAGTGGGGTGACAAACCAGAACGGTACCACAATGGGTAAGGTGAATAGACCGGCAATCTGTTGTGCTTCGCGCAATTCAGAAGCTGTTGCACCAATGGCACCCATGGCGGCAGCGATCATGATGAATGCAGGCAAGAATGTAGCCACCATGATGAGGATCAATGAAGGTTCGATCTTCAGTGATTGTCCCACCGGTAGGAACTGCGGCACAAATTGTAAGGCTAAAATGGCCATGAGCATCCACAGGAATAGCTCGGTGAGCCCAACCAGCAAATTACCGATCACTTTGCCGGTCATTAACTGGTTCGGTGAGACGGAGGTGATGAGGATCTCCATGGTACGATTTTCCTTCTCTTCAACCACTGCTTGCAGCAAGTACCCGCCGCTGATGTTAACCGCGATGATGAAGAGGATGCCCGCCAGGAAGGGCAGCAAGATAGCCAGCCAGTTATCGGCGGCCAACTCACGCGACCCATCTGCTGAACGGATGATCAGGACTGTGGAGCTGGTCAGGCGGTCAATGGTGGCCTGAGGTTTCCCCAACAGCAGGTTGTAGCGTAAAAAATCGGAAATATCATCGTTGATATTCGAGCCGGTCTTTTTGCCTTTTACCAGGTCAACCGCGCCGTTGGACAAGTAGTTGTCCGTGATCACAAAGTAGGCTTGCACTTTTCCACTCTCAAGGGCAGAACGTGCTGAGGTTTCATCCTGATAGCGGATAAAGTCTACGCTGGGTAACATGGGGTGGCCTTTCACGGGTTCGGCCTCGTGAGATGGCAGCACGTCTTTAGCATCCACATAGCCAACCGGGCTGGCATTGTATTGCAGCCAGACGGCCAGGAATCCGACCAGGACGAGAACACCAATAAACAGGGGCATGCTCAACACGGCAAAGATGAAGCGTTTGGTCCGAACGTGCTTTAAATATTCGTTACGAAAGATCAACCAGGTTTTGTTCATGCCTCAGGCCCCTGTTTCTTCACCACTTCAATAAAGATCTCATCCAGGGTGGGCAGCGCGATCTCAAATTTATCGATCTGGATATTGGCTGCCATCAAAGTTTTGAGAATGTTCTGCGGCGTTTCGCCGTTGGCAATATGCAAAATAAAACTGCCGTTCTGGCGCTCTACGTCTGCCACACCGCTGATGTGGGTGGGCAATGCATCTGGAGTGGCCAGTTCAAGGGCAGGCTTGGCGAATTTGCGGCGGACTTCATCAAGCG
>CAZWKK010000254.1:0-3353 GCA_964634855.1 uncultured Anaerolinea sp. | reverse complement strand
AACCCTCCACCCAACCTGCCTGATCGCCGTATTGGTTCCTAGATAATTACGCCACACCCGAAGATATTTCTGGTGTGGCGTTCTTCTTTCTTGCATGATCTATGGTTTTTGTAAGTTGATGCCTGCGGCTCACGAACCCATTTGATAGTATTCGCTCACCTCATCCATGAACTCCTGCCACAGTGGGATCGGCGTCCACACCTCATCCATGGGGTGCCTGGCCTCAGTTTCTGCTTCTTTGAGCACATATTTGCGGTACAGATACAAGAACACCGATACCCGGTTGTTCATCACACAATGCAGCCAGACCTTTTGCCCGTTCTTGTGTAACTGGGTAAGCAGATCTGCAAAAAACAAAAATTGAGCCAGCTCCGGCAGCTCCCATTCCACGGGGATCTGAAAATAGTTCATGTGCATCCCCGTCACCAGTTCTGCCTCCCCTTTGAGCACAACGGAAGAGGTGGGAAGGGCCAGGTTGATGACGGTACCATACCCCTCTCTTTGCATGGTATGAAAATCTGCCGCTGAAGGTTGCCCGGAAGAGGTAAGCCAATCGAAAACCTGATATGTGTTTACTGCGTCCATGCGCTGTTCCCTACCTGGCTTGAGAGATTGTCCGTTTCGATTCAACTCAATGATTATATCGGTGATTACCCCTATAACTTAAATCGAACCACCCCGTGGGCATCACGGGGTGGTCTTTCATTTGGAGGACCTTAGCTTAAAAGGATAGTTAATATAACAACAACTGCAGCGACGGCCAGCACGATCATTCCGGTTTTCAATGCTTGTTTGAATTCCGGGGTTTCAGTGGGTTTCAATTTGGGTTCTTCCATTTTCTGTCCTTTTGGTTCAATCTTGATTTAACATCATTATATTGAGCATCGGGATGGATTTATAGTAATAAATGTAAGATGTCAGACAATGACATGTCATATCGTCCAGGCGGCGCCGTCGTTGGGGTCAGCCAGGCGAAAGATGGTCTTGGCGGATTTTGCAGCATACATGGCCTTGTCTGCCGCCTTGATGAGCGCTTCCCCGTCTTGGCCATGATCCGGGTATAAGCTTGCTCCAATAGAGACCCCTGCCATAATATGCAGTCCAATAAAGTACTGCACTGCATTCTCGGAAATGGTCTCAGAAATTTCCCTCACCTTGTCCACGCTATTAATGCCTTCAAGCAATATCACAAATTCATCCCCACCATAGCGGGCCACCACATCTGAGCTGCGTACGCTGAACTCAAACACCCGCGCAATATCCATCAGGATCTGATCACCGACAGAATGACCAAAGCGGTCATTCACAGCCTTGAAATTGTCCAGATCGATAAACAGGATGGCAAACTTTTTGTTATTGAAACTTGCCGATTCGATGGCGTTGTGGATCTGGTTTCGTAGAAATGATCGATTGGGCAGCGAAGTCAGCGGGTCATGAGTGGCCATGCGCAGGAGTTCCTGTTCGGCACGCCGCAGCTCATTGATCTCCTGTGAAATGCCCACCAGACCAACGATCTTCCCATTGTCATCCTTAAGGGGAAACTTGGTCGTGGAAACCCAGTTTTCTTTTCCATTCGGGCCAGCAAAACATTCACTCTTGGCCGCGATCATCTTCCCGCTTGAGATCACGAACTCATCATCTTTAAAGGTACGGGTTCCGTATTCTTTTCCAAAGAGCTCAATATCATTTTTACCAATAACTTCAGACTCATCTGTAAAGCCAAGGTCGCTCAGCAATTTCTTACTGGCATGTAAAATTCGGCCTTCACGATCTTTAACGTAAAGGCTAAAGGCGGTATTCTCTAGTAAGGCACGCAGAACGATCACATCCGTGATCTTGTCTGACTTGCTTGAGTCGGGCAATTCCCCCATGTGACTCCATTCGAAGCGAAAAATATTGGTAAAACCTCTTTACCGTAATCTTCCCAAGAATAATGAATTTTCCGTGTTCGTTTATGAGCATTACTATTTTATCATCTTTGCTGCTCCAGTTCCATTAAGAAAACGTAAACTTCGTCCGTATGAATTCTATAAAGGTTGTTTTTGCAGTTGACGAAGTATAATAAGTCCATTCTATCCCCGGAGGAGTGCATGCCCGGTTTTACCCCTGGTCGACGCTGGCAACAAGCCTATTATCCGTTTAAAAAGCTCAACTTTATAGAAAGCACCTCAGTTACCTTAGAACGCGCCTCCAAGGGTTTGGCTTTTGGCTGCCGCATGTGTGGCAACTGCCTGCTGCAAGAAACCGCATTCATCTGCCCCATGGAATGCCCCAAGGGCCTGCGCAACGGTCCCTGTGGCGGTTCCACCCCCGAGCATTGCTATGTGGATGAGACCCGTCCCTGCATCTGGTACCGCATTTACGAACGCGCTGAACAGATGGGCCGGCTGGACAAGCTGATGGAAGTCTTCCCGCCACTCGATTGGGACAAGACAGGCACCTCTGCGGTAAAAGACGTCTTTACCCACCTCAAAGAAGTCGGTGGGGTTAAAACAATGTGGAACGGCCTGTGGCTGCCGGCAGAGAAACGCCAACAAGCCTGGGACCAGTTCTTTTATGAGATCCGCCAACCTGATTGGTGGGCTGGCGATGCCCTGCCCCACCCTGCCCCTGCCCATGAGCCTGTTTCACATCTGGAACAGGTCTTCAGTGACGGCAATTTTGCCATCACCGCTGAGATCGCGCCCCCGCTTTCCAGTAATTCTGACGATGTGATCAAAAAAGTGGATCTGCTCAAAGGCTGGGTCGATGCCGTTAACTTTACCGATGCCCCATCAGCCACGGCGCGCATGTCTTCACTGGCCTGCTCAGTCATTGCCCTGCAGAACGGTCTTGAGCCTGTGATGCAGATCGCTGGCCGCGACCGCACCCGTACTGGTTTCCAGGCGGAGGTGTTGGGCGCCACGGCATTGGGCATCCGCAACATCTTATGCCTCACTGGCGATCACCCGCGTCTGGGACCAACCCCGCACAGCCGCAAAGACATCTGGGATCTGGATGCCATTCAAATGGTCTGGCTGCTGCGCCGAATGCGTGATGAAAGCCACTTCCTCGATTGTCGAGAGGTGAAATGCGCACCAAAAGCCTTCATTGGCACAGCAGGCTCCCCTTTTGCCTCCACCCCCCTCATCCAGGCCATGCGCGAAGAGAAGAAGGTCAATGCAGGTGCTCAGTTCATGCAGACCCAGTGCATCTTTGATCTGGAAGGGTTTGAGCGCTACCTGGAAGCCCTGGACCGTCGCGATGTGCTGCAACGCGTCAAACTCATGGCCGGCCTCACCCCGGTGCGCAGCCTGAATGCCGTCAAAGCCATGGCCGCCGTGCCTGGCATTAAGGTTCCAGCATCCGTTTTC
>CAZWKK010000253.1:0-3366 GCA_964634855.1 uncultured Anaerolinea sp. | reverse complement strand
ATCCACAATCCCAACGGGATGAGAACCACTCCCATCAACAAGACTGGCCAGACATATTTGAGCAAATCTGCAGTGGGTGCACCATCCAACAAAGCTTTGCGCACCCCATCAAGCACATAGGTGGCCGGGCTGAAGATGGCAGCCTCACGCAGGAAGCCTGGCAGCACATCCACCGGGTAGTAAACCCCTGAGACCAACAATAACAGGGCGATGAAGACATGTGTCATCTGCGAGCCGCGCTCTGGGAACAATAATGGCAACACGGAGGCCATTATGCCAATACCCACAAAGCTGAAACTGCCAGATAGCAGCACGATCGTTCCTCCAAGCATATTGGCATTGCTCAGGTCGATCTTGAAGACCATGGAGGTTATGAGCAAGATCACACTGGTGAAAATGAATCCATACACCACTGCAAATGTGGTTTGCCCGGTCATGTGGGTAATGCGACGCACTGGCGCCATGAGAGTGTATTCAATGGTTCCTTCCCAACGTTCAATGTTGATGAGATCGGTGATCCAATAAAAGATCGTTGAAAGGAAGCGCCAGACGAGCGTACCGATGAGCAGGTAAAGCACCACATACGATGTGTTGGTAATGGCACTGCCGCTGATCTGCTGCATGCCCAGGCCGATGAAACTGACCGAGAGACAATCTGCGGTTGAATAGACCAGCCAGACCACCTCCCAGGACCAGTATCGCTTGATCAGATTGATATTGCGCTCAAAAAAGGCATACGAAGCGCGAAATTGTTGTGTTACTACAGCCATAAGAAACCCTCACTTACCCTTGCATGGCCTGCCATTCAGACTGCAAGATTCCCATTGTAACAATGTCCCAACGCTGATCTTCTTTATAGATCGCTTCACGCTGAGTGCCTTCATATTTGAAGCCACACTTTTCATAAGATTTGATGGCACGCTCATTGTATGCAAAGACCGACAAATTGACCCGGTGCAGGTTTAACTCGGTAAAAGCGTAGTGCAACATGACCTTCATGGCGTCAGATCCGTACCCCTTGCCCCAGTAATCTCGATCTCCAATACCAATGCCAACCCAGGCATTGCGGTCTGTCCAGGCAAAGCCGCCCAGGCTAATATTGCCGATGTAAATATCATCAGCCAGCGTTCGGATGGCGAAAAAGCCTTGATTGTCACCAATACTATCGATCCAAGATTCCATCTGCTTCGCAGTAAAAAGCATACCCGGCATATCATCCAGCAGACGCATGTAATCGCTGTCGTTATTCCACTTCGCTTCTTTCTCAATGTCTTTGTCTTTGTCATAAGCCGTCAAACGCACCAGTTTGCCTTCGAACAATTTAGCCATGGGTCACCTCTGCTTGTAATTTCTTAAAATCAGATTTCAATAGACCATAAACCAGACGATCTACAATTTTTCCTTCATGGAAGCTGGCCTCACGCATTTGAACCTCACGCAAGAAACCATTCTTTTCAGCCAGGCCGATCAACTTTACATGCGTGGCAGGTGCAATGATCTCGATCCGGTTGAGGCTGAGCTCCATAAAACCAAAATGTAAGAGCTTCTGAAAAGCTTCCAGTCCGAGCGTTGGCCAATTGTCATCATCGGCAATGTAAAAATGCATCGCGCTCACCTGATGGCTGGCCCGCAGCCAGATGAATGCTGCATACCCTACCAACTCTTCGCTCTCATGCTTGCGTAAAGCAAAATAGTAAGTGTCGTGCCTTTCATCTGCTTTCTTCAACCGTTCTTCCAGTTTCTTCTTCACATCAAAACTGGTGATCTGATGAAAAAACCCCTCATCCATCATTCTAAAGAAAGCCGGATCAGCGCTCCACTTGCTAAAGGTCGCTGCATCCTTTTCTGCGTCGATGGCACTCAGATCTACCATTTCACCTTGATATAACGATTTTCCGATCATTCCACTTCCTCCTCTTCATCTTCTTTGTTTACTAACGGTTTTCCCGTCAGCTCTATGAAAACATCTTCCAACGATGGCTCCTTGCCATCTTTCCAAGTTACAAATTTCTTGAGCGCCTCTGGCGTATCCAGTGCGATCACCTGCCCTTTAGACATGATGGCAATGCGGTCGCATAGCGTTTCCGCTTCGCTCATATCATGGGTAGTCAGTAAGATTGTGGTGCCGTCTTTTTCTCGCATTTCGCGCACCACAGCCTGCACATCGCGCTTGGAACGTGGGTCAAGGCCTGTGGTCGGCTCATCCAAAAGAAGCAGGCGCGGTTTTGAGAGCAGCGCGCGAGCGATCGCCACCTTCTGCTGCATCCCGCGAGACATTTCTTCCATCGGGCTGGTGATGGTACGTTTCTCTAATCCCAAACGGGTAAGGATTTCAAAGATGCGCTTTCGCGTCTGGCGAGAATCCATGCCATACAGCCGTGCCCCATACATCAAGTTCTCCAGGGGGCTGAGCTTCTTAAAGAAGGACGCTTCTACCGAAACGCGATTGATCACCTGTTGAACCTGCATGGGCTGTTTTACAACGTCAAAACCCAACACGGTGATCTTGCCCTTGTCTGGGATCATGAGGGTTGAGATAAGGCGGATGAGGGTGGATTTTCCACCCCCATTCGGCCCCAACACGCCAAAGATCTCGCCAACTTTTACATTAAAGGAGACCTGGTCTACAGCAACGACCACACGTCGCCCGTTTTCGATCTTTTCACCTTCTGCCAACTCATCTGCTTTGGTTTTTGTGCCATTCACAGGGTCTTTTCTCCCTGTAATTCTCTGCCAGAAGGAATCCACCGGTTTGCCAAATTGTTTGTATACCCCATCCACAACGATAGCGTTTTCCATATTTCACCTGCCTTAGATCGCCAGCGGGATCAGCGCCGGTTCCATTACGATCGGTCGTTCCATCCCTGAAACCACCGTGAAGACTTCCAGCCGTTCCGCCTGCTGAAAGAGCTCTGCCATATCCCGATCTGCGACCGGATGTCCCAAGATCGCAGATGGATCCAATATGAGCACTCTGCGGATCTTGCCAGCCAGGATCTCCCGCTTTAATTCGCGATAAGCGGGGCGATCTGGATTCGCCAGATCATTCACGTCTACGTAGACCCCTGCCAGCTTTTCCAATCCCAGTACAGATTGGATGAGCGCCAGACCAAAGTAAAGTTGTTGTTTGGCTTCCAGGCTATACTGACTGCCGGGAACCAATCCGCCGCGCACATAAAGTGCAAATGCATTGTCGTTGCTGCGATTCTGTTCAAAAAGGTCGATCCTGTAACCGCCGAATTTTGTGAGTGCGTCAAGCATCTTCGGCCTCCTCTATGTACTACAAAAAAACAAATCCTTACATCTCCGGGTGAGACACCCACAACAAGTGAATCCCTTTTCTTAGCATTTTTCTTTCTGATCTCC
>CAZWKK010000252.1:0-3455 GCA_964634855.1 uncultured Anaerolinea sp. | reverse complement strand
CGATCGTATGCCAATGATGGGGTATATTCGAATCAAAAATAATGTGATCCCCACAAGAAAGTAGGTATCCAGAATCTCCAACCGTAAACTCCACTGACCCTGCTAAAACAAAGATTGACTCAAGCCCCAGGTGGACGACACTGGGATTACCACTGCCATCCCCAGGCTTGAAATTCACAACGTACTGTTGAAATTTTTTGTATTCAAACCCTTTGCCTAATATCTCGATGTTTACTTTGCCGGCCTTCAATCTGGAGCGGTCCTGTAATTTTGTGAGGACCACTGCTTGTTTCTCGGATTCAAGGCTAAAAAAGTCGGCGATAGGCACATCGAGCGCGAGTGCGAGCCTCTGAAGCGTACTGACTGAAGGTGAAGATTTTCCCTTCTCGATTAAGCTCAATGTGTTGATACTGAGGCCAGATTTTTCTGCAAGCAACCGCAGCGAAAAATTTCGTTGCGTGCGGATTGTCCTCAATTTCTCCCCGACGTTAAGATCGTCCTCACTATTTCCTGGAAATGAATTCAGTACAGCCATACTCCACCTCAATCTTGTTTTCGTGTCAATTCATATCGTAACCAAATTATAGTACGAATTGACGACTTTTTACCAAAATACTGTGTATTAGTGTTATAATCTCTTTGTAATCAAACTTTACCAATTATATATCAGCAGGGGGATGAAGAGGAACAGAATGGAGGTGGTAGGTTTAGCGAAAAATGGTGTTCTTTTTATTGACTTTGATAGAAAAAATAAAAACTTTTCGAAATAGGAGATATCAAAAATGGACATTGCTATTGGCGTAATCTTACTGATCACCTATGTCATCTTCATTATCTATGCGGCAAAAGGTGGCAACCTCTTATTGGGTTTGTTTGTAATGGCTGTTTTATGGACAGCGTTGTGTTGGATCGGGGGAGCTGTCGATTGGCCTACATTGAACACCCAGGTATTCCAAGGAGGGCCTGAAGGATTTGGGCCTACTGCTGTCAACATAATCTTCGGCAGCTGGTTCGGTCGTGTTCTTGTTGAAACCGGGATCGCCCGCACAATCATCAAGAAAGCGGTTGAACTCGGCGGCGATAAACCTGCGTTGACTGTCATTCTCTTGGCCATTGTTGTAACCGCGATTTTCACAACCGCTTATGGCGTTGGCGCTGTGGTTGCAATCGGTGTTATCGTGTTCCCAATTATGCTATCCCTCGGTATTCCAAAGCCCCTTGCTGCCGGTACTTTTGCCATGGCAGTAACAAACGGCCTTTATCTGAACAATGCACTGTTAAGCCAAGCGGCGGGCACCATGAAAATTGGTGAGGAAATGTACAATTTCAAGAGTCCCGAATGGTACAAGTTCGCATTCGTTGCCACAGCCATTCATCTGTTGTTTGTGGTTGTTATGATCCTGATCAGTTTACGCAATAAAAAGAAGGTCGCAGCGTGGGCGACCCAGGACGTTAACTTGGAAGGCGCAGACGCCAGCCTGTTGGCTTGCCTGACTCCTCTTCTGCCTGTGACGTTGTCCCTTGTTACCAAGATGAGCTCTATTCTTGCCATCGTAATTTCAGTTATTTGGGCACTTGGCTGGACCGGGTATCTGAAGAAGGGCTGGAATGGCATTGCGGATGTTGTCCAGAAGACATTCTATGATGGCGTTGCTGACGTTGGTTTGGTGCTCGGTTTCTTGCTGTTCCTGCAGATGTTCATTCGGTCCGCAGCTGTGGCTAAGTCTTTCCTGGCCCCCATCGTCGCTCCGATCCTGCCGCAGAATGTGTTCCTGCTGTTCCTGGTCTTTGGTTTGTTTGCGGTGTTAGCCCTCTTCCGTGGTCCTCTGACCATTTGGGGTGCAGGTGCTGCCACATTCGCAATCATTGCCGGCACAGGGCTCTATCCTCTGGCTATTCTTTATCCTCTGTTCTACATTCCCTGCTCTACCATCACTACGAACGTATGCCCAACCCAATCCTGGAACCTTTGGGCAATTGGTTACACGAAGGTATCAGTTAAGGAATTCATGAAGCAGACCTTACCATATGCTTTACCTTTGGCGTTGGTCCTTGAATTGGTCGCTTACTTCATGATCGCAGCAAAGGTAGCTTAAGTTATTTTCTCGAACGAAGCGGGATACAAGTTATCTTGCTAAGTCGGAATGAACAAATTGGGAGGGGAAACTATCCCCTCCCAATATTAAGAAATTATTGAAGATTTATTATAGAGGTGCTGCAATGGCAAACAGAAAAATTCGATTTGGCATAGACGTTGGCGGAACTCACACCAAAGCTGTCGCGCTGGACAACGAGACTAATGAGATTGTGGGTCAGTCAGTGGTGATGACCACTCATGATCACGAACAGGGTGTTGCCGCAGGTGTTATTGAATGTTTTGAAAACTGCCTGCGAGAGAACGATATTCATCCCGATGACGTTGTTTTCATTGCGCATAGCACAACTCAGGCAACAAACGCACTGCTTGAGGGGGATGTTGCGAAAGTGGGCATTCTGGGTATGGCTGGGGGTGGCTTGGAAGGCTTGCTCGCAAAGAGCCAATCAAAGGTGCCTGATATTGACCTGGGAACTGGCCGTGTGATTCACACCTGTCACACGTTTTTAAAACTCAAAGATGTAAATGAAGTCAACGTCGAAAAAGCGATCACAACCTTAAAAGATGAAGGAGCAACAGTCCTCGTTGCGTCCAAGGCTTTTGGCGTGGATAGTATTAAAGAAGAGAATATTGTGCATGACATCGCGGAAAAGCACGGCATGATGACAACTGTAGCTTCTGACATCAGCAAATTATACGGACTAACACGCCGCACGCGAACCGCGACCATCAATGGAAGCATCCTACCGAAGATGCTTGACACTGCTCAAAGCACTGAGGGTGCTGTGAGGCATGCCGGAATTTCCGTGCCATTGATGATCATGCGTGGCGATGGTGGCGTCATGAATGCCGATGAAATGAAAAAGAGACCGGTGCTCACCATGCTCAGTGGTCCGGCAGCCAGTGTGATGGGAGCTTTGATGTACCTGAGGGCTTCCAACGGCATCTACTTTGAGGTTGGCGGCACTTCCACCAACATCGGCGTGATCAAGAATGGAAGACCAGCTGTGGAATACACCGTTGTTGGCGGGCATCGCACCTATATCAACTCCCTGGATGTGCGGGTGTTGGGCGTTGCCGGGGGCAGCATGATCAGGGCAAAAGACAATGTTCTCGTGGATGTTGGTCCTCGGTCCGCCCATATCGCGGGATTAAAATACGCGGTCTACACGCCTGTTGAGGAAATTGTCGATCCGGAATTGGAATTTTTCTCGCCTAAAAAGGGAGATCCCGCGGACTATGTCCGGATAAAGTTAGCAAGTGGAAAACGCGTTACGCTGACTAACAGCTGCGCAGCCAACGTGCTGGGTTTGTGCAAGGAAACTGACTATTCATACGGAATCCAGGAATCAGCTCGTCT
>CAZWKK010000251.1:0-3462 GCA_964634855.1 uncultured Anaerolinea sp. | reverse complement strand
AGTGAGGCTGATGGAGCGTTCTGCGCTGCTGATGGTGGAGACCAGATTCGTTAGCGTCAGCTTGCTTTGGGTCAACTGATACTCGGCCACCACCTGCATGGTTGGGTTAGCCATCGCATCTGCCATGCCGTGGATCTTCCCTGTCAGTTGAACTCGATTGTTTTCGATTGTCAGGCTTTCCACCTGCGGCCGGTCATCGATCAGCAGCGGGGTAGATTGAGAATATCCATCTACTTGCTTCACTAGAGCGACAAGGTAGACAAACACACCACTGCCACCGTTATTTTCTGCCAGCAAAACTGCAGCATCCGGGGAGCCATCACCATTCAGATCACCAAAACCGGCAGTATCCAGAAGCTGTAACGACTCATATGTCTCACCGCTTCCTGCTTCGTACTTTCCATTAATAAGGGCAACTTCTTTTTCCAAAGCTGGGGCGTAAAAGCTGAGGTTCTTAAAGGTGTCCAGGGAAAGTCCATCGATGGAAGGCTGAGCTGCTGAGGGCGTATCCGTTGATGCAGTTTCCGTGTTTTGTGGTGTGGGAAGGAAAACGTGGCATCCGCTGACAAATCCTACCAGAAGAATTGCGATCAGGATCTTACTAAATTTCATTGATTCCTCCAAAAAAGTTCGCTTCTATAAAGACAAAAATAATAAGAAATTAGTTCCCCCAATATGCGAAAAACTATTGAAAAGTTAAACGATTATGAGTATACTAATGGATGTAAGTGGTAATAAATGGTAGAAAGTGGGTCAAAATGGAGCGCCGGAGACTTTCCGGCGTTTGGCATATATAGGAGAAGTAGAACTGATGTTCGCTGGACAGTTTGAACACACCATTGACGACAAAGGAAGGATCACCTTCCCGTCCCGTTTCCGCGAATTGCTCGCGGATGGTGCGTATCTAACCCGTGGACTTGAAAAGAATCTAATTCTCATGCCGAATGCCAACTACCTCAAAATTTCTGGTGATATGGCCACCATGAATTCATTGGATCCCAAGGTGGCAGCCCTGAGCCAGTACCTGTTTGGCAATGGCTCAAAGATCGATTTTGATTCAGCCGGCCGATTCGTCATACCGCCTTTCTTGCGCGAATTTGCCGGGCTGCAGACCGCTGTGATGGTGATCGGCAACAACACCAACATCACTTTGTGGACTCCCGAACGTTGGGCGGAGAAACAGAAGTTCTTTGACAACGCCGAAAACGTCGCAGCCCTCTTTAGCGGCCTCAACTTGTCGTTCTAGATATGGGCGATCAAATGCTTCCCCATATCTCTGTTCTTTACAAAGATATTATAGCTGCTTTACAACCGAAAAGTTCCGGCAGGTACGTTGACGCAACTGTCGGAGCTGGTGGACATGCCTGGGGGCTTCTTGATGCATCCTCACCTGATGGGCAACTATTGGGCTTGGATCTTGATCCCCGGGCGTTGGAATTGGCGAACCAACGCCTCGCTTTGTTTAACGGGCGTTTCACTCTTCTCCACTCCTCCTACACCTCTCTTCTTCAGTCACTGCAGCGTCTGGGCTGGGACCACGTAGATGGCATCGTCATCGATTTGGGTGTGTCATCCATGCAAATTGATACTCCAGAACGTGGTTTCTCCTTCATAAAAGATGGGCCATTGGATATGCGTTTCAACCCGTCCCAGCAAACCAGCGCCGCTGACCTTGTAAACACCTTACCAGAAGAAGATCTGGCCACCATCCTCTGGGAATACGGAGAAGAGAAGTTCTCCCGCCGCATCGCCCGCGCCATCGTTGGTAATCGTCCTTTTACCACTACCCTGCAATTGGCCTCAACCATCGAAAAGGCGGTTGGTAAAAGCGGTGGTAAAATCCACCCGGCCACTCGTTCGTTCCAGGCCTTGCGCATCGCCACCAACCGGGAGCTGGATAGTCTGCAAGAGTTTCTTCCCCAGGCAATCCAGGCACTCGCCCCCCAGGGCAGATTGGCCGTCATCTCCTTCCACTCGCTGGAAGATCGCATCGTAAAGCAGTATTTTCGCAGAGAAAGCAGTGATTGCATCTGCCCCCCGGAACAACCAGTTTGCACCTGCGATCACAAAGCCAGCATAAAAGAGATCAGCCGCCACCCCATTGAGGCGGATGATGAAGAAAAACAAAGCAACCCGCGCGCACGCAGTGCCCGCTTAAGGATCGCAGAGAAATTATCGGTTTAGACCTATGACAGAACAACGCCGAACCTCCCGCAGACCAGAACAGTTCTGGAAGAAATTAAATCTCTCCCAGGCGTTCAAACAAGCCCCCTGGCGCTCTCAGATCCAGATGGTTGGCTTGTTTTTGTTGGTTCTCGTAGGTGTCTTATTACTGGCATCGGTCTACCTTACCATTTCTGGCCGGGCTGCCTCAGCCGGCCTCAATGCTTACAACCTTAATTATCAACGCCGCGTTCTGGAACGTACCATTGCAGATAGTAAAGCCCAATTGGCATTGCTCACCTCTTCTGGGGTTATGGAAGAAAGAGCCAAAGCAATGGGTTTTGAAGAAGCCGACCCAGACAAAGTGGTCTATGTGATCGTACCGGGATACACTGGCAGGCAGACTGCAATCCTGGCGCCACCCCCTGGAGTGACCGAAGAGCAGACCGTAGCTATAAAATCGGTCTACCGCCAGTCATTATGGGATTGGCTTTTCCAGGGAATCAACCGTCTCAGCAATTCAGTAGGAGGCGGTTCATGAGCTTTTTAAAGACCCTTACGCGTGAACGTATTTTGGGCATTCTCCTTACCGTTTTTGTCGGTCTGGTTGCCCTGCAAATGATCCGTATCCAAACCAGTGCCCATGCCAAGAACCTGAACCAGTGGGCAGAGAATTATGGCTATGAATTACGCACCATCCAATCTGAACGCGGCTATATCTATGACCGTTGGGGTCACCTGCTGGCAGGCAACCGTGAGGTTTACGAGATGGGTGTTGAGCTGCAGAACGTCTGCAATGCTGAAACCATCGCCTCAACGCTGGCGGCTCAGTTGCATCTCGATTATCAGACCGTTCTGACGGCTGCACAGACCAAATACATCCCCGGTAAACAGGTCTACATGACCCTTACCGACTTTGTTGAGTCAGACAAGATCAATGCCATTGAGGCTTTGCAAGAACAATACGCTGCAGCCAATACCAATTGTGATGAAAAAGAGCCCTCTCTTTCTGGCCTCACCTGGACTGCCCATCTGCAACGGATCTACCCCGAGAATACCATGGCTTCCAATGTGCTCGGATTCTTCCCCTACCTTGACCGTGAGAACGGACGTGGTTTCTTCGGGGTTGAAGAGGAGTATAACGATCTGCTGGCCGGCATCAAGAAACAGGTTCTCATCCCGCTGGATCCCTATCAGATGCAGGAGATCCCCAGTGCCCCCGCCGGTGCCAGCCTTATCCTCACCATCGACCGCGACATCCAACGCTCTTCTGAAAATATTTTGGATAAAGCCCTCAAA
>CAZWKK010000250.1:0-3465 GCA_964634855.1 uncultured Anaerolinea sp. | reverse complement strand
GATGTGATCACCATGTCCATCGAGGCGGCTCGCAACGCGCTGGCTCGCGCTGGCATTAACCCCTATGAGTTGCGCGCTGTATGGGTGGGATCAGAATCGCACCCCTACGCGGTAAAACCCAGCGGTACCATTGTGGCCGAAGCCATCGGTGCCTCTCATAACATCTCTGCCGGAGACTGGGAATTCGCCTGCAAGGCCGGCAGTGAGGCCATGACCGCAGCCATCGCCCTCACCGGTTCTGGCATGGGCAAGTACGCGCTGGCCATCGGCATGGACACCGCCCAGGGGAAACCCGGCGATGCCCTGGAATATACGGCCAGCTCTGGCGGCGCTGCTTACATCTTTGGCCCGGCTGAAGAGGCCATGGTGGAGCTGGAAGCTGCTTACTCTTATGTATCAGACACCCCCGATTTTTGGCGCCGCGCCGAGCAGAAGTACCCCGAGCACGGTCAGCGCTTTACCGGTGAACCCGCCTACTTTACCCACGTGGAGACTGCCGGCCAGATGATGCTGAGCGGCCTGGGCCGTTCTGCCGCCGATTACACCTACGCGGTGTTCCATCAGCCCAACCCCAAGTTCCCCATGAAAGCCGGTCAAACGCTCGGCTTCAGCGTTGATCAGATCAAGCCCGGCTTGCTGGTGCCCACCATTGGCAACACCTACGCCGGCTCCTCGCTCATCGGCCTGACTGCTGTGCTGGATATCGCTAAACCCGGCGACCGCATTCTAATGGTCTCCTACGGTTCCGGCTCCGGCTCTGACGCCTACTCGTTCGTGGTCAACGAAAAGCTGCTGGAGGGCCGCGATCGCGCCCGCAGCACCGCAGAGTATATTGCCCGCCGGGTTGAGATCGATTACGGCACTTATCTGCGCTTCCGCCACAACATTGCGATGAAGTAGAGGAGCGATCATGACAGACGTAGTCATTGCCGGCATCGGGCAAATCCCCGTCGGCGAACATTGGGACCTTTCTCTGCGCCAGATGGCCGTACGCGCCATCCGTGCTGCCATCGCCGATAGCGGCAGCATGCAGCCGCAGGCGCTTTATATCGGCAATATGCTCTCTTCCATCGTCAGCCATCAGGCCAATTTGGGCGCTCTGCTCACTGATTACGCCGGATTGCGTGGGTTGGAATCTTATACCGTAGAAGCTGCGGGGGCCTCTGGTGGAGGCGCCTTGCGCATGGCTTACCTGGCCATCCTCTCGGGTTTTGTAGATACCGCCGTGGTGGTGGGTGTTGAAAAGTGGACCGATCAGGTGGGCAGCGAGATCCAAAACGCTGTGGCCACTGAAATGGATTATGACTTTGAAGGCGTCCCTGGCCTCAGCGTCACCGGTCAGGCTGGCCTGTTAATGCAGCGCTACCTGCACAATTACAAGTTGTCGGGCAATGCCCTGGCCAATTTTCCCATGCTGGCCCACGCCAATGCTGTGTCCAACCCCAATGCTTATTTCCGCCGCGCCCTCAGCCGCGAGACTTATGAGGCCGCCGAAAAGGTGAGCGATCCACTCAATTTGTACGATGCTTCTCCCTTTGCTGATGGTGCTGCGGCCGTAGTCCTCACCCGCGCTGACCTGGCCCCGGCTACCCTGCCGCACAAGCTGGTGAACGTGCTGGGTTCTGCCGTTGCTATAGATACTTTGGCCCTGCACGACCGGGTAGATCCGCTGGCTTTTGAGGCCGTGCGTGCTTCTTTGGATAGCGCCTGCCGCCAGGCCGGTGTCATGCCCATCTACGCTGATGTGGTGGAACTGGACGACTCATACTCCATCTATGCCGCCCTCAGCCTTGAAGCTGCCGGGTATGCTGAAGCTGGCAAAGCTGGCGACTTGAGCCTGGAACTGCTCAGCCCCAAAGGTAAGCTGCCCTTCTTAACCATGGGCGGCTGCAAAGCCCGCGGTAATCCCATCGGCGCCAAGGGCGTGTACCAGGCCGTCGAAGCCGCCCTGCAACTGCGCGGTGAAGCCGGTCCCAACCAGGTGCCCGATGCCAAACTGGCCATCATTCAGTGCCTGGGCGGCCCCGCCTCCACTGCCGTCACGCATGTGTTAAGAGCTAGAGAGTAGAGAACCGAGAGTGGAGAGTCGTCAAGAGCAAGTGCAGTAGTGACCTGTGATGAGTGATCAGGAAGTTCAAAACCTTAGGGATCTGTGACTTGTGATCAGAGAGCAGGAAGTTCAAATACATCAATCTCAGCCTTGATTCTTACGCCTAACAAGGTTTAGGAATCAAGGTTTTCCCTTAAAAGATTTTCTTCGCGCCCTTTGCGGTTTTTGCACCCCCTTGTGGGGCAGCTCCTTTTCGTGTTAATGGTTTTCCCATAAAAGGGTCTTCTCTGTGTACCTTGCGGTTTTTGCACCCCCTTGTGGGGCTGTGTCTCTGTGTGAGAAAGGTTTTCCGATAAAGGGTTTTCTCAGCGAACTCTGCGACTCTGCGTGAAATGGTTTTCCTTTACATTTTTTCTTTGCGTGAATCTGTGTCATAATTCCCTTATGCTCAACTCCCTCAAACAACTTGCCCTTGTCCGCGGCGAGCGACTCGCCGTCCTGCACCTCTCCCGCCTAGACGAAGTAGCCGCCGAACTAACCGATTTTGCCGCCCACGAAGAACTGAACGGCTTCCAGCAATGGATCGTAGCCCATAAATATTGCCTTACCCCTCCCACTGATCTTCCCTTCACCCCGCATTCCATTTTGCTGCACGCCTTGCCCCACCCTTTCTATGCCAACGTGATCGTGGAGCACGGCGGGCAGACCCATCCCCTGCGCTGCCTTGTACGCGCTGATTTTGAAGGCGCCGAGACCTGGCTGCGGGCAGAACTTCAAGCCGAGGGGCATGCCCTCAGCGCCGAGACCAACCTGCCCTTCAAGCGTCTGGGCAGTCATAGCCTGGCAGCCTACGGGCGTACCAACATCACCTACATTGATGGGCTGGGCAGCAACTTCTCTTATGCCGGATACTTCAGCGACCTGGAAGTGGAGCAAGACGACTGGTTGCCGCAGGCCCGCCTGGCCGCGCTGTGCCAGACCTGTAAAGCCTGCCTGAACGCCTGCCCCACCGGCGCCATCCGCCCCGAGCGCTTCCTCATTGATAACGAACGCTGCCTTTCTTACTTTAATGAGGTGCCTGACCCCTTCCCCGCCTGGATCCAACCGCAGTGGCACAATAGCCTCTATGATTGCATGCTTTGCCAGCAAGCCTGCCCCATGAACCGCGGTCAACTCACCCCTGCTGCCCAGACTTATGCCTTTGACGAGTCCATCAGCGCGGCGATCCTGGCTGGCGAACCGTTGGAATCCTTCCCGCCCTCCTTCCAGGCAGATGCCCGCACCCTGGGCATGGATGAATGGTGGCCGGCCATTGGGAAAAATTTGAAGGAGATGATCGGTGAGCAGTGATCAGTAACGAGTGATCAGGGGGAAGAAGATGTGTAAGAATAAAACAATTACTCGTCAAAGTAAAA
>CAZWKK010000249.1:0-3482 GCA_964634855.1 uncultured Anaerolinea sp. | reverse complement strand
GCGGGTGGTTTATTGTCTCCCTCGCTTCGCTCTCTCGACAGGCTAAAGCCCATTAGTAACAAAAAGACCTCTCCAAAATCGGAGAGGCCTTTTTCATATTAGATGTTGTTTCTACTTGGGGGTTGGGGTAACTGAAGGCAATGGTGTGACCACGTTACCACGAGTGCTGGTAGGAGCCAGGGTCGGGGTGCGGGTGGCCAAAAGGTAACGAACTCTCAGCTTATCACCCACCTTGATGCTATTCTCGTCGGTGATATTGTTCAAGTTCTTGATCGACTCGATGGTGCTGTCGAATTTGTCTGCAATAGACTGCAGGGTATCGCCCAATTTGACGGTGTATTCGATGATCGTGCCGCGGGCCAGATCGGTGGGTAACGGAGTTTCAGTGGGAAGTTCAGCGTTCTGGGCAGGAATGATGATGGTATCTCCAGGAGCGATGGGGCATTCATTGCCAAAGTTATTGACCTGCAACAAAACCAGCAGATCAACGCCAAATGCATTGGCTATGGACCAACAGTTATCATCTTGCTGCACAATATACTGCTGAGGGCCGGCAGGTGTGTTGGTGGGAGTCGGGCCTTCAGTTGGGGTGATGGTAGGGGTCTCAGTGGGCGGAGGCGTGTTGGAGGGCGTCAGGGTAATGGTCGGTGTGGGTGTGTTTGTGGCAAACATTGCCGCAAAAGGATTGCGCGCTCCAGACACCACCATGACGATGATGAGAATGCCTAACAACGCCAAAAAGCCCGCCAATGCTCCAAGGAAGAAGGGCATCATTTGCTGCCGGTTGTTTTTCTTGTTGACCACATTCTTGGGTGTAAAGTTTATGCTCATTTTATTCCTATTCAATTCCAATTATTTATGCCGATTCGCAAAATGTAATTCTACTAGGATTTATTGTCAAGGTCGAGACTAATCCATGATTCCAGAATGCACAGAGGCGATTAATTGCATCATACCACAGATTTTTGCCAATACTTCTGTAAAAATTTGCCTTTATTTTTCAGCATGTTATAATAATTTATCGAACTTACCTATCAAGTAATTTACGGAGAGAAGATATGGAAATCACGACATCACAATACAAACACTGCGATCTGGTTAAAGTGAGTGGACGTATCGATAGCTCAACCGCACCAAAGTTCTCTGAAGAATTGACAAAGGTCACCAATGGTGGTCGTTTTAAGATCGTCATCGACATGAGTGAAGTCCAATTCCTCTCCAGCGCCGGTTTGCGTGTGCTCATCTCTACCCTTAAGAATTGCAAACGCTATAACCGCGGAGATGTGATGCTTGCCGCCGTCCCCGCCAATATCCTTTCTGTCTTCGATTTGGCCGGTTTTACCTCGATCTTCAAGATCTTTGAAGATGTAACTTCTGCCGTTGGTGAATTCTAGTTTTTAGCGCTATGCCTACTCAAAAATTCCCGGGCCGATACGAAAGCCTGGAAAGAATTGCATCTTTCATCCGCGCAGAAGCTGAAACCACCCCCCTTTCCCATTCGGATGTATTCGCAGTCGAGACCGCTGTTGATGAAGCGGTCTCGAATATAATTGAGCACGCCTACCAAGGGGAAGAAAAAGGCGAGATCGTCTGCACCTGTACCACCGACCCAAGTGGTATTGTGATCACTTTGGAAGATACAGGTAAACCATTTGATCCTCAGAGTATTCCAGTTCCTAATTTGGATGTTCCCCTTATGGACCGTTCCGATCATGGTCTGGGGGTGTATATGATGCGCAAGTGGATGGATGAAGTTCACTACGAATTTGAGAATGGCATTAATCGCGTCATCATGGTGAAACGGGTTAAGAAGCAGGTAGGATGAGCAAGAACCTTCAAGAACCGGCATCGATTTGGCGGCAGTTCCTTTCGCTGGGAGAAGACCTTCTCAGCCAATCGGATACTGCTTCGATCTGCCGATTATTGAAAGACCGAGTCAGCACACAGTTTAATTGCCAAGTCGAACTTTTTCTGGCCGAGCCTTCATACCCATTGCCAGGGGAAGCTTTTGTTCCCACCATCCCCAGCATTCCCTGCCCGGAAATTGTGAAAAAGGTGTATCGCACCAAGACTGCTGTTGGCAATAATGCTGCTTCTAAAACAATAGCAGTAACAAGCAAAGCCCTTCCCCTCATCACCCAGGAAACGCTACTGGCCGTCTTACTCGTAGAGCGGCCTGAGGAAGATCCGTTCTCCACCCAAGAATTAGAACTGCTGGATGGCATCGCCTCTTATGCTGCCATCTCAATGCAGATCACACGTCAGGTGACTCTTAAAAATTGGCGCTACGACCAGATCTCTCTAGTACGCTCTGTCAGTTCACAAATTGCCAACGTTCTGAATCTGGACGAGCTTTGTCAACGTGTTACCCGCCTGATCCAGACCTCATTCAATTATTATTTTGTTTCGATCTTCACCCTGGAACCAAAAACCGAGTTATTGCATTTCAGGGCTAGCTCCAGCCATGGGCAACCCGGAGTTAATTTAAGCCAGGTGAACATCGAGTTGGGCAAAGGTCTCATTGGCACTTCCGCCGCTGAGGGCAAGGAACACATTTCTAGAGATGTAACAAAAGACCCAACCTTCCAATTCCTTGATCTTCTGCCAGATACTCGTGCTGAAGCTGTATTGCCGATCATGATCGAGAACCGTGTGTTGGGCGTTTTGGATGTTCAAAGCGACCGGTTCGAATCCTTCCATGAGAGTGACATGCTCGTGCTGCGATCGCTGGCCGATAATATTGCCCTGGCCGTAGAAGGTGCCCGTCTCTACAATGATCTGGAACGGCGGGCCGAGCAAATGAACGCTATTTTGGAAGTCAATTATGCGGTTTCTTCCATCCTGGATCTTGAATCTCTTTTGGAAGAAGTGGTGAACCTCATTCATGACCGCTTCAACTACCCTTTCGTGCATATCTTTACAGTTCATACCGGACGTCGCAAGGTGATCTATCAAGCTGGCAGTGGGCAACGTTCGCGCCACCTACGCATGAACTCTTTTGCCTACGATCTTGATGCACCAAAAGGCATCATCCCCTATGTCGCCCGCACAGGTAAACCGATCCTGGTTAATGACATCGAAAAAGAGCCGCTTTATCTGCCGTCCAAGCTGCCCCCCCATGATACCCAGTCTGAGATGACCATTCCTCTCTTATTCGGCACGGACGTTCTGGGAGTGCTGGATATTCAATCAGACAAGGCTAATTCATTTGACGAGCTGGACCTGGAATTGTTTGAAGGGTTGGCTTCTGGCATTGCCATTGCCGTGCGTAACGCCACCCTCTTCCGCAGCGAAAAATGGCGTCGCCAGATCTCAGATAGTTTTCAAGATGTGGCCGGCTTGCTCTCGGCCAACATTGAACTGAGCGACCTGTTTGACCGGATCCTGAGCGAATTGGAAAAAGACCTCCCTTGTGATGCTTCTGCCATCTGGTTGTTGGATGAGAAACCGGAGAAGGTGAATGGTGCCCTGCCTTTGCGCCT
>CAZWKK010000248.1:0-3534 GCA_964634855.1 uncultured Anaerolinea sp. | reverse complement strand
ACGAGCTTTCTGGCGGCGAGCAGCAGCGCCTGTTGTTGGCGCGGGCACTGGTACAGCAGTCCCCTCTCATGCTGCTGGATGAACCCACCACCTTTTTGGATCTGCAATTTCAATATGGATTAATGAAGCACATTCGCGATCTGGCGCATCCTCCCAGCGCAGGCCAATCGCCGCGGGCGGTTCTCATTGCTTTGCACGACCTGAACATGGCCTTCCAATTTGCGGATCGCATTGCTCTGCTCGTGAAAGGGCAGATCCTCAAAATGGGCACGCCGCAAGAAATGCTGGAAGATGTTGATCTGCTCAGCCAGGTTTACAGGGTTCCGCTCACACTCATTGAAGATGCCCAAAGCAGGCGGGCTGCCTTACTCACTGGAAACTAGCCAGATTTATTATTTCCCCGTTCTTAAATAATTCCGCATCAAGCTTAATACAGCGATGGAACAGTCGGTTTTGCGATCCAGGGCATTTTTCCAATTTTCAGAAAGCGGAAAGGCCAGATCCCGGCGCGCAACGGCTCCAAAATCCCAAAAGTCCTCTTCAGAACGTTCCTGCCACAGCCAATTGAGCAATGGGGCACAAAGGTCCCTGCCGGTTGGAAAGCGGCAGACCAGCTCTATCCCATTGAGCCAGCTTATAAAATGAGGGTTGGTCAGTGCTGGCGGGGTCAGCATCTTGGCCCCAAAGACATAGTAGATGCCGGCAAATTTATTGCACACCCAGTGCATCAGGGCACTTTCAATTTCTGGGTTTAGCTTAACCGAGGGAAGGGTGAGCAAGATCAGCGGGTAAAGTCCAGCCAGTTTGAGATATTTTCCTTTTGTGTGGATGCCATTGATGGCTGAATGCGCTTTTTGTTCCGCCCCGGCATCGTACGTGCCGCTGATGAAGGTGGCATTGACTACCTGCACCCAACGGTCAGCCAGTTCTGACAACAGCGAATTTGTGGGGTCAAACAAGGCCAATGTGGCCGCGGTAATGAAGCGGGTGTTGATGGGCCACCCTTCGTGCTTTTCGGCCGGATCCTGCCAATCGGTTTTTCCATTGAGGATGTTTTCCATCAGTTTCAATGAACGGCCGATCAGTTCATCTTCTTTGTTCAGCCCAATTGCGCGCGCCCGGTAGAGAGCCAGCTCAGTGGTGGGGAAGCGCACATTGAGCGTTGAATTGCGAGAATGAAAACGGCCCCAACTCCCATCGGGATGTTGAGACCGGGACAATTCGTCATACCAGTTGCTGGATTTGAGTTCCGCGTGTGCGTTCAGCATCATTTCGCTTGTGGGCGATTCACCGAGAACATCTCGCAGCAGGCGGAAGCGTGGCACAGGCTGGTTGGTCCTGAGCAACAACTGTTTACCGAGCGATTCGATCTCAGCCAGGGTGAACATCAGAGCGGGGTTATTTCTCCAGGTGTGCCTGGTCAGGAATGATGGAATCTGCCAGCGCTGCGTTGATGGGTTCAGCATTGCGCAGGGAGAGGCGGTGCAGCACGAACAGCAGGGCATAAAGCACAACCATGCTGACGGCGATGGCCTCGAGTGAAATATTCTGCGCCAGCACGCCGATGACCGCAGAGATGGTGGCGCCGCCCAACCCGGAGGCAGCCATTTGCATGCCAATGGTATTGGTGGCATGTTTGGCGCCCACACGGGAGGCTGTGCCAGACATGAAGGCCGGGAAGATGGGGGCAATGGCAAAGCCAATGATGGCCACGCCCAGAATACTGACCACAGAAGAGATGTTCAGCAGCAGTAAAATGGCGCCCAAAAATGCACCCAAAATGGAGATGTCCAACACTCTTTTTAACCCCAGGCGTTTGGTGTACCAACCGGCCAAGATGCGGCCCAGGGTGAAGGACACCCAGTAGGAACTGGTGAGGTAGCCGGCAATCTCTGCCGGAATATGGCGGGAACCCGTCAGCAGGGTGAAGACCCAGGTGCCAAGTGCGGCCTCGCAGCCAACATAAACTGCAAACAGGCTGGCGCTCAACCATGAATTTCCTCGACGCAACGTCTCACTAAATGGCGTTTTGTAATCGGTGATCTGTTTTTCAGCTTCGGGTTTGTCTTCGCCGGACTCTTTCTTCCACATTTTTAGAGAAAAGACGAACGCCAGTCCCAGGATCAACTGGGCTACGCCCACCACACGGTAGCCAATGCGCCAGTTGCCGTACAGGTTCAAGCCCGTGGTCATGATGATCGGGCCCAGGGTGACGCCAATGCCATAGCAGGCGTGCATCCACTGCATGGCGCGGTCATGGAAATTGGCTGCAGCAAAGGTGTTCAGGCCGGCATCAATGGCGCCTGCACCCAACCCGGAAAAGATGCCCAAAAAGACCATCAGGCCCCAGACAGGAACCAGCGTATAGGAGATCAGCGCCAGGCCGGTGAGGGCACAACTGGCCGCCAGTGTACCGCCCACGCCCAGTTTGCTGATGATCTTGCCGCTGAAAAAGCTGGAGGTCATATACCCGGCAGTCCCGGCATACATGAGCAAACCGATCGAATCCAGCGAGATCTTAAACCCGGTATGCATGGAAGGCCAGGCAACCCCCAACAGACCATCGGGAAGCCCCAGAGAGATGAAAGCGATAAAAACCAGAGCGATCAATCCGATCTGGTAGGTTGTCTGTTGAGTTTGCCTTGATTCCATTTAGTTTTCCTGAAGCGCTGGTTTTTGCTGCAATTTGATAATTGTAATCGTTTTTATTGGCAGAATTGTCAGAATTTATAAAAAATTCCCTCTGGTTGAGAGGGAATTTTGTGGGGTTCATTCTAGTAGCGGTTGTTGGATCCGCCGCCGCGTTTGTTGTACCCGCCGGATTTGTTGTTGTAACCGCCACGGCCACCACCACCGCCATAAGCGGGGCGATCTTCGCGGGGTTTGGCAACGTTCACAGTCAGAGGGCGACCACCCACCTCTTTAGAATTGAAGGTGTTGATGGCTTTTTCGGCTTCAGCTTGCGTGCTCATGGTGATAAACGCAAAACCTTTGGGCATGTGAGTGTCGCGATCTTTGATCATATCGACTGCTGAGACGGTTCCGGCTTCGGAGAACAAAGTGCGTAATTGTTCTTCGGTCGTATCATAAGACAAATTGCCAACGTAAAGTTTTACTTCCAAGAAAATCCTCTGCTTTCAAAATGCTTGAAGGGACAAAAAAAGCCACCATCTTGACTAAGGAGATGGAGGCTTAAACTTGACCATTCAATGTATAAGATGGTTTCAGTATACCACAAGTTTGGTTACGTATTTTTTATACACAGCGTTTATAATCGTGCCATGCCCAGCGCCGCCTCCATCCTCAAAGAAACCTTTGGCTACGATACTTTTCGTCCTCTGCAAGAAGAGGTGATCCAGAACGTTATGGCCGGGCAAGATACCCTGGCGGTGATGCCCACCGGTGGAGGAAAATCGCTGTGCTACCAGATCCCGGCGCTGATGTTGCCCGGGCTGACGGTGGTGGTCTCACCCCTGATCGCCCTGATGAAGGACCAGGTAGAGCAAATGCGTGCCGCAGGTGTTGCGGCGCTTT
>CAZWKK010000247.1:0-3543 GCA_964634855.1 uncultured Anaerolinea sp. | reverse complement strand
AGCCGGAACCGTCCACTTTGGCGGCGTCGTACAGCTCAGTGGGGACGTTCTGCAGGCTGGCCAGGCAAATGAGCATGCTGTTGCCGATGCCCCAGATGCCCAGGATCACATAAGCCGGGTAGACCCAGGTGACGGATTCAAGCCAGAGGGGCGGGTTGGTCATGCCCAGCCAACGCAAAGTCTCATTGATCCAGCCGGACTCAGGGTTGAGCATGCCGTTCCAGATGAGCACGGAGGCGACGAACGGAATAATATAAGGAAGATAGAAAAGAGTGCGGAAGAGGGATGCTGCTTTTAGGTGACGGTTATTCATCAGCAGGGCCAGCAGCAGGGGCACCAGAATGCCCACAGGCAGTGAGATGAGGCCAAATTTGAGCACCACCAGCAGGGAGTCTTTGACCTGTGGGTCGTTAAACAGGGTGATGTAATTGGCGAAGTTGTTCCAGTGCAGCGGTTCAGACATGACCAGTTGCAGGTTGGTGAAGGAAAACACCAGGGACGCCCCCATCGGCACCAGGGTGAAGACCAAAAAGCCGATGATCCAGGGGGCAATGAACGCGTAGCCCGTCAGCGCTTCATGCCGGGCCAGCGGGGAGAGTTTGCTCAGACGAACCATTTTTTCTGTGTTCTTTTGCCGGTTGAGTAATTCGCCAATCGCCATATTGACCTACCTTCTAAGAATGCCGGGGTGAAGGCATTCCCCTCACCCCGGGAAGAACGAAAACGCGTGTGCAGGAGGATTATTTCTTCTTGTCGAAGATGGTCTGCAGATCTGCCTGAAGTTTGGCGATCTCATCGTCCATGTTCAAGCCCTCGGTGGATTGGATGAGGGAGGTGAACTCGTTGGTGATGCGGTCACGAGATTCCAGGTAATTGGGCATGTAGGCCTCGAAGGAGGGGTTATCAGCATAAGCCACGCTATCCACGGCCACCTGGAAGTCTGGACCCCAGGCGTAGTTGGATTCAACGCTGGCCAGGTAGCTAGGTTGGTCAGCCAGGCGGGCCGGCATGGCGCCGTAGGTGGCCAACAACTTGAGCGAGGCTTCGCCGAGCAAATAGCTGAGCACGGTGAAGGCTTCATCGGGGTGCTTGGTAGATTTCATGATGCGGAAGGTATCCGCATTAAAGTTGGCGGTCACTTTGCCGTTGTAGGAAGGCACAATGCCCATGTCCCAGTTTTCCAGGGTGATCTCAGAGTAGTACCAGGTGTGGGTGAGGCCCATGGCCACGCGCCCGCTGCCGAAAGCATCGCCGGCGTTCATATCGGCGCCGTTGATCACTGCCAGGTTGGGGATGAAGTGGTACTTGAAGGTGCCGTCATAGATCCACTTCCAGGCGGCGGCCCATTCGGGCGGGATCTGGGCGGTCTTGCCATCAGCGGCCACCAGGCTGCCGGCGCCAAAGTATGAACCCATGGCGCGCGCGTCTTGATACTGCGGCACATAGCCGTACTGCACGATATTGGCGGGATCAAAATCGGCTTCAGTGGCATTCTTGCCGTTGGCATCCACAGTGAGGAGCATGGCCACTTTTTGTACGGTCTCATAGTTCCATTCTGATTTCGTACCATCAGGCCAGACGTATTCATCGCCGTACTTGTGAGGCGGATAGTTCAGCCCGGCTTCATCGAAGAGAGGCTTGTTGTAATACATTACAGACGGATAAATGCCAAAGGGAATGCCCAGTTGACCTTCGCCGCCGGTCTTGTAGAAGTTAACCGCACCTTCATCGAACTGGGTGAGGTCATAGTTGTTCTTGGCGATCAGATCAGTGAGGTCCAGCCACTGACCGTGGAAGGATTCGGCACCGTCCACACCCATCGGGCCAACGATATCGGGCGGGTTGCCGCTGGCGATCTCGGTGGACAGGGTATCAAAGGCTGATTCATAGGTGACGATCTCGGTGGTGAGATGGATGTTGGGGTGGGCTTTGTTGAAGGCATCCACCACTTCCTGCTCGGCAGCCAATTGTTCCGGGTCAGTGCCGGTGCCCAGGCCGATGAACCAGCGGATCTCCACCGGTTTTGAGGCAGCGGTGCTGGCGCAGGCGCTCAGGACCATGCTCAGAACGATCATTACAACGAACATTACGGTCAGTTTCTTCTTCATGTTTTCTCCTCTAGAATTTGTTTCTGATTAATCAGAATGGATTGTGTCAGGTCAAAAAAGGGGAAGGGGGAAGTGCTTAACCGGTACAGCCGCAGGAATTGCGCACAACAATTTCTGTGGGCAGAAGGTTGACCAGGTCAACCGGTTCTTTGTTGATCAGTTTCAAAATGCATTCCGCTGCGATCACGCCCACGCGGTCGGTGGGGGCGTGCACGGTGGTGAGGGGAGGGGTCAGGAAGGGCGTGATACGTTGATCGTCAAATCCTACCAGCGACACCTGCCCAGGGACGTCCAGGCCAGCCTCTTTGAGGGCCTGCAACGCGCCCAAGGCTGATTCATCGTCGGCGGCGAAGATGGCGTCAAATTGCACGTGTTGGGCGATCAGCTTGCGCACGGCTTCCAGGGCCACAAAGCGGTCATAGTCGCCGCTGGCGATCAGTTCGTCCTCCACGGGCAGGCCGTGATGGGTGAGCGATTCGCGGTAGCCGCCCTCGCGCCAATCGGAGTCTTCGTTGCCCTCAGGGCCGCGCAAGAAAACGATGCGGCGGCGGCCGTGGCCTTCGATGAGGTGATCCACCAAATTGCGTGCGCCGGCCTTGTTCTCGATGGAGACGTTGGGAATGGCCAGCCCCAGGGGAGCCGATTGCTGGATGAGCACAATGGGGTGGCCGCGGTGATGCAGCTCGCGCAGGGCGCTTGGGTCAAGGGCATCCACAAAGACCAGCAGCCCATCCGTGTTGCCCGGCCCCAGATGGCTGATCTGGGTGAGGTTGGACTGGGTGCTGGTGAAGATGAGCAGATTAAGGTTGTTCTTCTGGGTGATGCTCACAATGCCATCCAGCAGCGGGGTGAAGTAATCGCCACCGATGTTTTCCACCACCAGGCCGATGTTGTTGGTGCGGTGGGTGGCCAGGTTGCGCGCCACCGGATGCGGGATGAAGTTGAGCTCGTCCATGGCCCGCTGCACGCGCTCCTCGGTATCAGCGGCCAGGGGAGCGGTGCGGTTGAGGTAGCGGCTGATGGTGGCAACCGAAACGCCCGCCAGGCGGGCAACATCGCGGATCGTGGAGGAGGACTTGGAAGTTGTCATAAGAATGTAACCGGTTACTGTAACCGGTTACATTATAGCAGGTTGAAAATTGGGTTGTCAAGTAGGAAAACGGGGGGAAAGGGGCGGAAAATAAAAAGACCCAGCCTCAAGCCGGGTCAATGATGTATTGGGGAGGTATTATTTGCTTGTTCCAAACGCATATCTTATCACGTCCTTGTTGCAGGCGTCCACACACTCGCCGCATAGGATGCACTCGTCGTTGTGCATGCGGTTTTGCAGCACCATCTGTTGCACGTCCAGGCCCATGCTGCATTTGCGGTTGCAAAGCTGACAGCTCACGCAGGCGTCAGGTTGGGCTTGCAGGTGCAGGGCGGGCAGGTGCAG
>CAZWKK010000246.1:2243-3545 GCA_964634855.1 uncultured Anaerolinea sp. | reverse complement strand
TAACCTGATGCAACTCATCACGCCCACCCTGATTTTGGTGGGCGCAGCCTTGTTGATCTTGGTAGCCCAACGAGACCTGGGAACTGCAACTCTCTTCATCCTCATTTACACACTCATCGTTTATCTGGCGTCTGGCAAGCGCCGGGTGATGCTCATCAGCTTTCTCACCCTGGTCATTGCCCTCATCGCAGGGTATTTGCTCTTTGATGTCATCAAACTAAGGGTGGATGCCTGGCTCAACCCCTGGCTGGACCCGAGCGGTCGTTCCTATCAGATCGTTCAATCCATCATGGCAGTGGCCAACGGCGGCTTGTTTGGCCGCGGTCCTGGTCTGGGCAGCCCTGGCACCGTCCCGGTAGCCCAATCGGATTTCATTTTTGCTGCCATCAGCGAAGAGTTTGGTCTGGCCGGCGGAATTGCCCTGGTTGGTATTCTAGCCTTCTTCACCATCCGTGGCCTGGATATCGCCCTGCACGCGCCTAACCGCTTCCAACGGTTTCTGGCAGCTGGAGTGACCACATATATCATCACCCAGGCGCTTCTCATCATCGGCGGGACCATTCGTCTTTTGCCCCTCACCGGTGTGACCTTGCCATTCATGTCTTATGGCGGATCCTCGCTGGTCACTGCTTACTTTTCTGGCTTTTTACTGCTCATTATCAGTAACCAGGCTGAAGACCAGCCCGCGGCTCTTGAAAACGGCAACTCATACCTGTTCATCGGCTCCATTTATCTGATCGGCTTTTTATGCGTGGGGCTGGCCATTGGCTGGTGGTCCATGGTTCGCGCAGATGCGATCCTGAGCCGCACCGATAACTTACGCCGCAACATCTCTGACTTGTATGTTCTGCGGGGTGATATTTTGGACCGCAACAACACGGTCATTGCCAAATCCAGCGGGAACCCTGGTGAATATACCCGCGAACTCCTGTACCCGGCGCTTAGTGCCACCGTAGGTTATAGCAATTCCAATTATGGTCAGACAGGCATTGAAGCCAGTATGGATGGCTATCTGCGCGGTGTGGCCGGTAATGAAACGAGTTCCATCTGGTTGGCCCGCGAACTTTATGGCCAATACCCGCAGGGGTTGAATATCCGCCTCAGCCTGGACTTGACCCTGCAGGAAAAAGCTGATGCGCTCTTAAAGGGCAAAACTGGTGGTCTTGTGGTATTGAATGCAGATACTGGTGAGGTACTTGCCATTGCCAATTCCCCCACCTTTGACGCCAACAAATTGGATGATCAGTGGCAAACCTGGATCCAGGATGCCACTGCCCCCCTGCTCAACCGCGTGACCCTGGG
>CAZWKK010000246.1:0-2143 GCA_964634855.1 uncultured Anaerolinea sp. | reverse complement strand
ATGACCTTCTACGAGACCATCGGCATCACCGGCAAAGCGACCAATCAGGTCGAAAGCGTTGACTCATGGACTTATTCTCCGGTGAGTTCGTTACCAGACTTTTTTACCTCAGATAAGCTAAGGATTTCTCCCTTACAAATGGCCATAGCCGCTGCTGAATTGACCAATGGCGGGCGAAAAGTGACGCCGTCATTTGTGACAGCCTATCAGACCCAACAGGGAGATTGGCGTTACATTTCAACACAGAGCAGCAAAGAAACGATCTCCGCATTTTCCAGCCCAGAAGCGATCAATTTGCTAACCCAACAAGACAGTCCCATCTGGCAGGTAGTGGCAAATGTGAAAGATCAAGACAAATGGGTCTCCTGGTTCGTGGGCGGCACACCTGCCAACTGGCAAGGCGTTCCCCTCGCCATTGTGGTGGTTCTGGAAGATTCTTCCCCCGCCCAAAGCATCCAAATAGGACAATCGCTCTTCAACGATCTTTTCAGTCAGTAAAAAAAACACCCGGGTAAACCCGGGTGTTATGTTCTATTTTTCCAGTTTCAAGAAGTGACGTTTACCCACCTGCAGAACGCCCTCAGTTTCGACCACCATCGCGGGATCTGAGAGGGTGTCGCCATCAAACTTGACGCCGTTCTGTTCCACTAACCGGCGTGCTTCAGAGCGGCTTTTTGCCAGCTCGGCTGCTACCAGCAGGTCCACCAGCGATTGTCCAGCTTCCAGTTTTCGGGATGGAACATCATCAGGAACTGCTCCCTTTTGGAAGGTCTGTACAAATACTTCCTGAGCTGTTTCCGCCTCTTCCTTGCAATAGAAAGCGGTAACGATCTCACGCGCCAGGCGCATTTTGGCATCACGCGGATGTACACTGCCGTCTTTGACGCCGTTCTCAATGGCGGCGATCTCTGGCGGGGTCATGGGGGTGACCAGGCGGAAGTACTGCCCCATGGCAAAATCAGGGATGCTCATCACCTTGCCGAACATGTCATTGGCATCGGTGTTGATGGGAATATGGTTGCCCAGAGATTTGCTCATCTTCACCACACCATCCGTACCGGGCAAGATGCCCAGAATGATGGCGATGTTGGGCTTTTCTCCCAGGAACTGCATGATCTTACGTCCGGCGGTCATGATGTTGAACAACTGGTCTGTGCCGCCGATCTGCACATCGGCTTTCAAGGCGTAAGCGTCGTACCCTTGCATCAACGAATAAAAAGTTTCATGCAAATACACGGCATCGCCCTTGTCCCAGCGCAGCTTGAAGTTCTCGCGGGTGAGAAATTGCTGAATGGTGAAGTTGGATGCCAGTTTGATGAGATCAGCAAAGCTTAAACCCGCCAACCACTCGGCATTGTAACGCACATGGGTCTTCTTCTCGTCCAGAATACGGAATCCCTGATCAGCATAGGTCTGCGCATTTTGAGCCACTTCTTCAGCGGTCAACTGCGGGCGCAAAATGTCTTTGTCAGAAGGGTCCCCGATCAAAGAGGTGTAATTACCGATCAAGAAGCTAACGTCGTGCCCCAGCTCCTGAAATTGTCGCATTTTTCGCATGGGCACAGTATGGCCCAGGTGCAGGTCAGCTTTACGTGGGTCAAAACCACAATAAACGCGCAAAGGACGACCTTCCTTCTCGCAGAGAATCAACCGAGCGCGAAGTTCGTCAGCCATGTTCTGCTTGAGCTTCTCGTCGCCGTATTCAGTACCCTGCATCAGGTATTCGACTTGTTCATTGACGTTCATAGCGGCCTCCTTTGGCGTGATTTGAATTCAAAATTTAATTATACCAACCCTTTGGATGGTTTCTTTTCTTTTTAAGACAACAGATCACGAAGAGCGGGTTCCAGGTGATAATATCTGAAGGAATACCCTTCTTTGACAATGCGGACGGGTACCACATGCTGACCGTCCAACACAAGTGTGCTCATTTCGCCCAGCAGCAGCTTGAGAGCAAACCCAGGCACAGGTATCCAATAAGGCCGCTTCATTACTTTGGCCAGCATCTTCCCCATTTCAGCATTACGTACGATCTCAGGAGCGTTCAGGTTATACACCCCTTTGGCGCTCTCTTGATGCAGCAAAAATCGGATGGCACCAACCTCATCTTCAATGTGGATCCAGGGGAGATATTGCTTGCCAG
>CAZWKK010000245.1:0-3550 GCA_964634855.1 uncultured Anaerolinea sp. | reverse complement strand
ACCATGCAATTCAGTTTTGCCAACCTGGGTCAGTGGAAATATGACGCGACCACCAAGAAATATCTGCGTTGGACTGAAACCAATGATGACCAGAATGGCGTCGCTGTTGCCCCGCATACCGATCGTAACACCGGGAAGCAATTGGCCTTCTCTAATGTGGTGGTCATGTTCGTAACCTATGACACTTTGAACGGTGACGACACCTTACACGAGATCAACATCCCAGGGCAGAATGGCAAGATGCTGCTCTTCCGTGACGGTCAGGTATTTGAAGGTACCTGGAAGGGCGCCAGTTATGATGCGCCCATTCAGTTCTTTGATAACAATAAACAACCGCTGGCCCTTCAACCCGGTAACACCTGGATCTCCGTCACCGGTACCTGGTCAGACACCAAAGAAGATGCCCCTGGTGTATGGCGCGTGATCTTCCACAAACCTTAGGTCTGGATTCGTTCGTTGAATAACATCACTCATTCACACAAAAAGAAGAATTGGGTCATTGCCGGTGCTGTCTTGCTGGCAATGACCTTGTCTGCCTGCGCTGCGCAGGCTACTCAAGCCCTGCCGCCGACCCCCGAAGTCACAGAGGAGTTACCCACTGCAACCGTGGCAGATGTGGCGACTCAGGTGGCGGAGCCCCAGGCAACCTCCGCGCCAGATGGATATGATCCTAAGGTTCCAGATTCCTGGAAGCAGTTGCCCGTCATCCCCACTGAGATCAGCGATAAGATGAAGGCGGTTTATGCTGCGGGTCAGAATGGCGGCGGGTTGAACGCAAGAGCGTTCTCAAAGATCGGTGATTGTGAAACCTCTTCTGACTTTTTCTTAAAACCATTCGATCTTTCCAGTAGCGGTTATGACCTTGGCGAGTACTCCGATCTGCAGGGTGTCATTGATCACTTTGAGGGGTCCTTTGGT
The DNA here is from genome assembly GCA_964634855.1 of uncultured Anaerolinea sp. Lineage (GTDB taxonomy): Bacteria > Chloroflexota > Anaerolineae > Anaerolineales > Anaerolineaceae > UBA6107. Next base: position 2,632 of record CAZWKK010000245.1, on the reverse strand, counting down.
TGGAAAAGCCTGGCAGCCCAGCCGGGATTCTCCATTTCTTCTGTTTTTTCCTCTTTGTGGGCAGATTCTGATTCCTGCCTGGCCAATGAGTGGCCCATCGATTGCGAGATCCGCGTTCACCGGCCGGCGTTTGCCCTGGTGATGTTCGGCACCAATGATGTGCACAACACCCGCCCGACCTTCAAGAAGAATCTGGAAGCGCTGGTGGATAAATTGCTGAAGAATGATGTGGTGCCCATCTTGGTGACCAAGGCGGACAACCTGGAAGGCGATAATAGCATCAATGCCATCATTGCTCAGGTTGCCTACGAAAAACAGGTACCTGTGCTGAATTACTGGCGCGCTGCCCAAGAATTACCCGACCAGGGGCTTGAAGCCGATAAGATCCACCTCACTTATGCGGCTCCGCGATTCAATGATCCTGAGGCTATGAAGTTCGGCTGGCCGTGGCGCAACCTCACCGCCCTGCAAGCCCTCGATGCCGTCTGGCGTGGGGTGGGTGGAGAACAGTAAAAAATTGTTCAGATAATCAAACAGCCTCCCGATCGGGAGGCTGTTTTGTGTTTTAAGGGGACCTTAGATATCCAGATTTCGCACCGCGTGGGCGTGGGTGGTGATGAAGCGGGTGCGCGGCGGAACAGCGCTGCCCATGAGCATATCAAAGGTATGGTCGGCAGCAGCTGCATCATCAATGTTCACCTGCAGCAGGGTGCGGGTTTCGGGGTTCATGGTGGTTTCCCAAAGCTGCTCGGGGTTCATTTCGCCCAGACCTTTGTAGCGCTGCAGATCAGCTTTCTCTGCGAGTGGGCCTAAAGATTTGAGGTACTCATCCTTTTCGGCATCTGAATAGACATATTTATGGGTATTCTTATGCGAGATGCGGTAAAGAGGCGGCTGGGCAATATAAATGTGCCCCTGCTCGATGAGTTGCGGCATGTAACGGAAGAAGAGGGTGAGCAGCAGGGTACGGATGTGCGCGCCGTCAACATCAGCATCGGTCATGATGATGATGTGCCCGTAGCGCAGGTTCTTGATATCGAAGTTATCGCCGATGCCGGTACCGAAGGCGGAGATCATGGATTTGATCTCTTCGTTGCTCAGCATTTTGTCCAGTCGGGCGCGTTCGGTGTTGAGGATCTTACCGCGCAGGGGTAAGATGGCCTGAAAGTGGCGATCACGGCCCTGTTTGGCCGAGCCACCTGCCGAATTACCTTCTACGATGTAGATCTCGCTGCGGGTGCCGTCACGGTCGGAGCAATCTGCCAGCTTACCCGGCAGGGTCATGCTCTCAAGGGCAGATTTACGTATGACCAGATCGCGAGCCTTGCGCGCGGCATCACGGGCACGGGCAGAGGTGAGACACTTGCTGATAATGGCCTTGCCAGCGGAGGGGTTCTCTTCAAGGAACTGACCGAAAGCTTCGCCCACCACCTGGGTGACATAGGTCTGTACCTCAGGGTTCATGAGCTTGACCTTGGTCTGGCTCTCAAACTGAGGATCTGGATGTTTGATGCTGATAATGGCGGTCATGCCTTCGCGCGTATCATCACCGGTGAAGTTGGGGTCGCCGTCCTTGAGCAGATTGTTCTTGCGGGCGTAATCATTGATCACACGGGTCAGTGCAGTGCGCAGACCGGTGAGGTGGGTACCGCCATCAATCGTGTTGATGGTGTTGGCAAAAGAGTAAACTGACTCGCTGTACGCATCTGTGTATTGAACCGCTGCTTCTATACCGATGTTCTCGATCTCTTTTTCTACAAAGAAGACCGGGTGCAGGGTTTCGCGGTTGCGGTCCAGATAGCGCACGAAAGAGATGATGCCACCTTCAAAGAGAAAGGTGGATTCTTTCTCGGGGGGGCGCTCATCTTCCAGTTTGATCTTGACGTTGCGGGTTACAAAGGCCATCTCGCGGAAGCGGGTGACCAGGGTGTTAAAGTTGAAATCCAGATCGCCCTTGAACAGCTCGCGGTCAAAGCGGAAGGTGGTGGTGGTGCCGGTCTTCTCTTCGGGGCAGGTGCCGATCTCTTTGACCGGTTCCTGCGGGATACCGCGTTCATAGCGCTGGAAGTACACCTTGCCATCACGGTAGACACGAACTTCGCACCATTCAGAGAGTGCATTCACGGCAGAAACACCCACACCATGCAAACCACCAGAGACTTTGTAGCTGCTGTGGCCAAATTTACCGCCAGCATGTAGCACGGTCATGACCACCTCGAGGGCAGATTTCTTCTTCTCAGGGTGAATATCTACCGGGATGCCACGGCCGTTATCAGAAACGGAAACGGAGCTATCGGGGTGGATGGTGACGGAAATACTGGTACAAACACCAGCCAGGGCTTCATCAATGGAGTTATCGACAACTTCATAAACCAGGTGATGCAGGGCTTTCAGGTCAGTGCCACCCACGTACATACCTGGGCGGCGGCGTACAGCTTCGAGACCTTCCAGAACCTGAATATCTTTCGCACCGTACGAAGATGGAATGTTATTGTTTGGTTGTACCAAAGGGTCCTCCAATTTCTTGATTGCCCACCGCGGTGTTCATGCGTTGAATGTTTTCTTGCATCCAGTGCAGACCATCACGATAATAAATGAAAGAGGCCGCCAACATGGCGGTGACGATAAATGC
>CAZWKK010000244.1:0-3577 GCA_964634855.1 uncultured Anaerolinea sp. | reverse complement strand
TGACCCCGGCCCAGGTGATCGAAGAGATGAAAGCCTCCGGCCTGCGCGGTCGCGGCGGTGCTGGTTTCTCTACCGGCAAAAAATGGGAATTTGCCAGCAAGTATGCCAGTGATGAGAAGTTCGTCATCTGCAACGCTGACGAAGGCGACCCCGGCGCGTTTATGGACCGCTCCATCATGGAAGGCGACAGCCACAGCGTGATCGAAGGTATGATGATCGCAGGGTATGCCATCGGCGCTCATCAGGGGTACGTGTACATCCGTGCTGAATACCCTCTGGCCGTCAGCCGTCTGCAGATTGCCATTGAGCAGGCTCGCAGCCATGGCTTGATGGGCAAGAATATTTTGGGTACCGGTTTTGATTTTGATATCGCCATCCGCCTGGGTGCAGGTGCTTTTGTTTGCGGTGAAGAGACAGCCCTCATTCACTCCCTGCAAGGGATGCGCGGCGAACCGACCACCAAACCTCCCTTCCCAGCTGAGAGCGGCCTGTGGGCCAAACCCACCATTGTGAACAATGTAGAGACCCTGGCCAACGTGCCGGTAATCTACCAGAAGGGTGCTGAATGGTTCAGCAACATTGGCACCAAAACCTCCAAGGGCACCAAGGTGTTTGCCCTGGCTGGCAAAGTGAATAATGTGGGTCTGGTAGAAGTGCCCATGGGCACCACCCTGCGCGAGATCATTTTTGATATTGGCGGCGGCATCAAAGGCGGCGCTCAGTTCAAATCGGCTCAAACCGGCGGCCCTTCTGGCGGTTGTATCCCTGCTCAGTTCCTGGACACCCCCATTGATTATGAATCCCTGGCTTCCATCGGTTCCATGATGGGCTCCGGCGGTATGATCATCATGTCTGAACACGACTGCATGGTCAATATTGCCCGCTTCTACATGGAATTTATCGTTGAGGAATCCTGCGGTCGCTGCGCCCCCTGCCGTATTGGCAACAAACGCATGCTCGAGATCCTCACCGCCATCACCGAAGGTCGCGGCACTGAGAATGACCTGGTGGAATTGCGCTCTCTGGCAGAGACCATTATGGATACTTCACTTTGCGGTCTGGGCCAGACGGCTCCGAACCCGGTCTTGAGCACTTTGAAATACTTCATGGACGAATACGAAGCCCATGTAAAAGAGCACCGCTGCCCGGCTGGCGTTTGCCAGAAGCTGCTGCGTTATGAGATCTTGCCCGAGAAGTGTATTGGTTGTACTTCTTGTGCCCGTGGCTGCCCGGTAAGCTGCATTTCCGGTACTGTCAAACAGGTTCACCTCATTGACCAGAGCAAATGCATCAAGTGCGGTGCCTGTATGACCCGTTGTAAATTTGGCGCAGTAGTGCGTAACTAAGGAGCGATGATATGATTAATTTGACCATTGATGGACAACAAGTGAGCGTTCCTGAAGGTACCACCATTCTGGACGCAGCCAAGACCCTGCACGTAGATATCCCAACCCTGTGCTATTTGAACTTGGAAAAGATCAAATATCTGAACCAGGTGGCTTCTTGCCGTATCTGTGTGGTTGAAGTAGAAGGCCGGCGTAATTTAGCCCCTGCCTGCGCCACCCCTGTAATGGAAGGCATGAAGGTCAGCACCAATTCAAAGCGCGTGCTTTCTTCCCGCCGCAAGAACCTGGAACTCATCATCTCCAACCATCCCTTTGAGTGCTTGGTCTGTGCCAAATCCACTGACTGCGAGCTGCAGAAACTGGTGTGGGAATTTGGTATCAACACCCAGCGTTACTCTGGCGGTCGTTCTGAGCACCCCATTGATCGTTCCAGCAATGCTCTCAAACGCGACCCCAACAAATGCATCATGTGCCGCCGCTGCGAGACCATGTGCAACGAAGTTCAGACCGTGGGTGCACTCACTGCCTTTGGCCGTGGCTTTGATACGGTCGTGGCTCCTGCAGAAATGCAGCCTATCGTCAATTCTTCCTGCGTGTATTGCGGTCAATGTGTGAGCGTTTGCCCCACCGCCGCTCTGACGGGTGTGGGGTACATCCAGGATGCCTGGAATGCCCTCTTTGACCCCAAGAAGAAGGTAGTAGTGCAGGTGGCTCCCGCAGTGCGTGTGGCCATTGGCGAAGAATTTGGCATGCCAGTGGGTCAGGCTGTCACCGGCAAACTGGTGGCAGGCATGCGCCGCCTCGGTTTTGATGCCATCTTTGATACCACCTTTGGCGCTGACCTGACCATTGTGGAAGAGGCCAAAGAGGTGATCGACCGCTTGCAAAGCAATCAGCATCTGCCCATTCTCACCTCCTGCTGCCCCGGCTGGATCAACTTTTTGGAGCATCAGTTCCCCAGCCTCAAATATATTGCCTCCACCTGCAAGTCTCCTCAGCAGATGACTGGCGCCATCATCAAGACCTACTATGCCGAAAAGATGGGCATTGACCCCAAGGATATTGTGGTGGTCTCTGTGATGCCCTGTATTGCCAAGAAGTACGAAGCCGCTCTACCCTCAGAAATGACTTACGGCATCCGCGACGTGGATATTGTTCTGACCACCCGCGAATTGGCCAAAATGCTCAAAGAGGGTTCTGTAGATCTGCGCCACATGCCGGAAGAAGACTTTGATAATCCTCTGGGTTATTCCACCGGCGCTGGCATCATCTTTGGTGGATCTGGCGGCGTTTTGGAAGCCGCTCTGCGCACCGTTTACGAAAAGGTCACCGGCCGTGAATTGGAAGACGTGAACTTTACCGCCATCCGCGGTATTGCCGGTACCCGCGAAGCTGAAGTGATGGTTGGCGAGCGCAAGGTGAAAGTAGCCGCTGTTTCTGGTCTGGGCAATGCCCGCAAGATCCTGGAAAAGATCGAGAGCGGCGAAGAGATCTACGACGTCATCGAGATCATGGCCTGCCCCGGTGGATGCGTGAACGGTGGTGGTCAGCCATACGCGGAAGAACGCGAAGACATCATCGAGCAGCGCACCCGCGGATTGTTCCAGATCGACCGCAATACCAAGATCCGCAAATCGCACATGAACCCCTACATTCAGGCGCTTTACCAGGATTACCTGGGTGAAGCCGGCAGTCACAAGGCGCACGAAATCCTGCATGTGACTGGGTTGATGTCTGAACCTGTGGATTGCGAAGAATAATACCATTTTGAACGATGAGAAGAGGTCTCCAAGGGCCACGATCCGCCCGGACACACCTCTTCTCAATATCGGGAGCCCGCTCATGGAGTTGACGTGTTAAAATAACTCTATGCAGCAGGGCTCCCTTTTTACTCCCACTTCTTTATCTGTTGGTGATATTACCCGCTATATGCGCGAGTTGATGGATAGCGATGAGATCTTGCGTGACGTCTGGGTGATGGGCGAGGTCTCCAATGCCTCCGTGCCAGCCTCCGGGCACATGTACTTTACGCTTAAAGACCAATCGGCATCGCTCAAGTGCGTGATGTGGAAAGCCCAGGTCATGCGCCTGCGCTTCACTTTGCGCGCCGGCATGGCGGTAGAAGCCCACGGCGCCATCAGCGTATATGAGCAGGGTGGGCAGTATCAGCTTTATGTAGATGCCATCCGTCCCGCGGGTGAGGGAGCGCTTTACCAGGAATTTTTACGGCT
>CAZWKK010000243.1:0-3582 GCA_964634855.1 uncultured Anaerolinea sp. | reverse complement strand
TAGCCTTCCGCTATATTTTGATTTGAAAGTAATTTGAATAAATTGATCTATGGAGATAAATTAAATGAAAACCTTACGAAATTTATTGATCGATTTCGTTATATTTGCAGCCTTTTTACTGGCAGCCGCGCCGAATATCACTGGCGAAACCATTCATGAGTGGTTAGGGCTGGGTTTCTTCGTTACCGCGATGGCTCATTTGCTTCTACACTGGGGTTGGGTGACCAATTCGGTCAAGAAGTTCTTTAAGAGGATGCCATCATTGACCCGCATTAATTCGATTGTTGACCTTTCGATCTTTGTGGCGTTTACGGTTATCACGATCAGTGGAGTAATGATGTCAAAAGCTGTTTTGCCCGCATTGGGAATTTCGCTTCCCCGTGGAGGATCGTGGAAACAGATCCATTCTCTGACCAGTGACATTTCTATTTACCTTGTGGCAGCTCACTTTGCCCTACATTGGAGCTGGATCGTGGGTGTGTTCAAGAAATATGTGGGTAACCCTGTGAAAAGCTTGTTCCAGAAACAACCTGATTTGGCTGTTGTTCCTGTAAAAATTGAGAAAGATATTTAGGTTAGGTATATAAAATGAAAATAATCTCTCAGATCCTGATCGTAATTTTGGCTGTAGCCCTGGTAGCCGGTGCAACCTATCTTATCGTTACCCAAACTGGCACCAGCACTGCCCTGACTACTGACCGTCCGGCTTTTGATGCCGGTGGTCAGGGCCAGGGCAGTGGCTCCGGTCCCGGAAACGGGCAGGGAATGCGCGGTGGTGAAGGCGAAGGCGGCGGAGCCAGCCAGGCCTGGTTGGAAGTCCTCAAAAATGTTGGGATTTTTGCAGCCGCCACAGTATTAATCACCCTCATCAAGCTGGTCTTAAGCCGAAAGCCAAAAATCCAACTTACCAACGGATAACAACCCTCTTCTCTCTCTTATTGGTAAAGTCAACCCTCAGGAATGGGGGTTGATCTCTTTAATGGCAGAAAAATCAATAAAAATATTGCATTGAAAAATGAGATTTTTCGTGTATGATTGGTGGAATATTTTTCATTTCAAGCTGTCAGTAATCGCTTGAAAAGTGCTAAACTGAGTATGAAATAATTTTCATGCGAAATCTGTTTTTGTGGCCTCGTTGACCGCAATCGTTTGCCATCTTCTATTCCTTTTTTGACATTAGGCCTGCTCTGTGCGGGCCTAGTGTCATTAATGGCTTCAACATTTCTCTGCTCTGTCTGCATAATTTATTCACATCTCCAGAGTATCTTTACTTTATACAAAATTTAAGGAGCAAAGGTATGAAGCGTTCGTTCAGATCTACCGTTTTATCGATCCTTGTTATTCTTTTGATCTCTTCAATCCTTGTGGGTTGTTCATCTTCAACAAGTACAACAGCCACCACCGGGACTGTGCAAGAAGTTTCCATGTCTACCACCGTCGAATCATCCGGTTCGATCTCGGCCAAACAATTGGTGACCCTTAGTTGGGAAACCAGCGGTATTGTAGGCGCCGTGAATGTGAAATCCAATGAGACCGTGACCAAAGATCAGGTCTTGATGACCCTTGACCCTTCCACGGCTCCTTCTGATATCATCCAGGCAACCGTTACCCTGGTGAGCGCCAAGCAAGCGCTTGAGGCTGCACAGCAATCCAATACAGCCAGGGCCGAAGCTGAAGTTGCTTTGGCTGAAGCGCAGAGTGCATATTACACTGCCCTGGGCAATTACTGGAACCGCAATGAGAAACAGGGTTCTTCCAATAACATTACCATCTATACAGCAAAATTACAGATTGCCGATAACAAGGTATATGACCTGCAAAAGTATTACGACACGCTGGGAGAGGTTCCTGATAACAACAGCGGCAAAGCGCAGGCATTGCTGAACCTGACTCAGGCGAAGGCTGACCGGGATAATATCAAAGCCACGCTGGATTACTACAAGGCCAATCCGGATACGCTGGACGTGCAAACATTGACCGCCAAGTTGGATCTGGCCAAAGCCCAGTTGGAAGACGCTCAGCGCGCGTATGATCGCGTCAAAGATGGTCCCAATCCTGATGATATTTCAGCAGCTCAGGCAAAAGTTGACGCTGCACAGGCTACCGTGAACATGCTCAGCATCATTGCTCCTTTCGATGGTGAAGTGGTTGCCGTGGAAACCCAGGAAGGCGACCAGGTAGCTGAAGGCGATTCTGCCATCATCATTGTCAATCGCTCCATGCTCTATGTGGATGTTCAGGTGGACGAGACCGAGATTTCTCGGGTAAAGCTTGGCGATACCGCCACAATCACTTTTGATGCGTTGCCTGATATCACCGCAACCGGTAAAGTCACCTTCATCAATCCGGTGGGTCAATCTTCCAGCGGTGTGGTCAACTACACTGTTCGGGTGCAATTAGATGAAAGCAACCCCGATATTCTTCTGGGTGCCACTGCAACTGTTGAGATCGATACCGGTGCAGCAGAGACTTTACTGACCGTTCCTGTAGCCGCAGTCCAGACTGATTCTAACGGCAATGAATATGTGGTTCGCATCAACTCAAATGGCTCCACCGAACAGGTCTCTGTGGTGAGCGGCACCGTTACCGGTTCTTCTGTAGTGGTCAAAGGCGATCTGAATGTGGGAGATACCGTCCAGCTCTCTAGCGGTACTTCCTCCAGCTCCTCCTCCACACAGGAAAGCAGCAACATCATGCAACTGGGTGGCAGTGTCTCTGGCGGCGGGCCTGGTGGTGGTGCCCCCTCCGGTGGACCTGGTGGAAATCAGTAAATAGACATTGTTGCCTTCTATAAATGAGGTATATGAATGATTGAAGTCAAAGATATTACCAAGGTTTACCAGATCGGCGATCAGGAAGTCCGTGCTTTGAACGGTGTAGACCTGCAGATCAAAGACGGCGAAATGGTGGCGATCATGGGACCTTCTGGTTCAGGAAAAAGCACGTTGATGGCAATTTTGGGCTGCCTGGATATTCCCACCTCCGGTACTTACTATATCGATGGTCAGGAAGTGGAAAAGATGAGCGAAGACCAACTGGCCAACCTGCGTGCCCACAAGATCGGATTTGTGTTCCAGCAGTTTAACTTACTGCCAAGAACCTCTGCGCTCGAAAATGTAATGCTTCCTTTGGTGTACGATGGTTTGAGCGCCAAAAACCGCGTGGAACGGGCCAAAGAAGCGCTGGAAATCGTCGGCTTAAGCGACCGCATGAACAACCACCCGAATCAACTTTCGGGTGGTCAGCAGCAGCGGGTGGCAATTGCCCGCGCTCTGGTGAACGAACCCTCCATTTTGCTGGCAGATGAACCTACCGGCAACCTGGATAGCAAGACGGGTGCCGAGATCATCGCCATCTTTCAAAAACTACACCGGGAGCGGAAACAAACGGTAGTGTATGTGACCCATGATTCCTTTACGGCCAAACACACCGAGCGCATCATCCATATTGCAGATGGCAAGATCTATCAGGACGAGAAGGTTGCCAATCCTTTGGTGGCCGGAACCAATCGCCCGCAAGAGGATGATCTGTTTGTCAAAAGCAAGAAAGTGTTGGCGAAGGAGCAGACAGCATGAATATCTT
>CAZWKK010000242.1:0-3597 GCA_964634855.1 uncultured Anaerolinea sp. | reverse complement strand
GTCTACCTTGGCGATGGCAAAATCTTTGTCCAGGATTAGTTTTGCTTTTTGAACGCTTTCCATATCCCCAACGGATTGAATCTTCATAAGAACTCTTCCTTGATCATATTTTGTTTACGCAATTGGTAAATTCATTTTACAGGAATAGTTCTTTTCCAAGCAAGAGCACAAAAACATTGAGGTATACTCGCTTAGGTATCAAAACGTTCTAAATTCGAGGCTTTCATGGAAATTGATCTGTTACGCCAATGGGTCGCCCAGCGGGATACCTACAGCATTCTCGAAACTCTGGATGTCTTTACGGGTAAGCGAACTGTCCTGAAGGAATTTGATTTTGTCATTGAAGCACCGAATTGGACGCGTGATGGCCGCTTTCTGATCTACAACAGTCGGGGGCGAATTTTCCGATTCGAGCTTGCAACCAGTATGAGCCATGAGATTGCGACCGGGTTTGCCATTGACTGCAATAATGATCATGTGCTCTCTCCCAATAACTCCCTACTTGCCGTCAGCCACCATACCTATGAAGACGCCGCCTCCCGCATCTATATCCTACCCTTCGACGGCGGCGAGCCCAGATTGATCACCGAAAAAGCCCCCAGTTACTTGCATGGTTGGTCCCCTGATAGCAGTACCCTGGCCTATTGTGCTGAACGAAACGGGCAATACGACATCTACACCATTTCTGTTGCAGGCGGAGAAGAAACCCAACTCACCAATTTACCAGGTCTGGATGATGGACCTGAATACTCCCCGGATGGCCGGTACATCTGGTTCAACTCCGTGCGCAGCGGGTTGATGCAGGTTTGGCGCATGGGCATTGACGGATCTGCTTCCACCCGCATGACCCACCAGGAGGCCAATTGCTGGTTTCCCCACCTCTCTCCTGACGGGAAAAATATTGTCTTCATTGCTTATCATAAAGGCGATGTAGAGCCAGGTGATCACCCCGCCAACAAAAATGTAGAAATCTACCGCATGTCGGCAGAGGGCGGCGAGCCAACCCCGATCGCACAATTCTTTGGCGGACAAGGTTCTTTGAATGTCAATTCCTGGTCACCAGATAATCGAACGATCGCTTTTGTCTCATATCGTTTAAAATAGCAGCTTTCCAAACATCTTTTGACCGCAGAGAGCTCTCTGCGGTCAAATTATTTTTACACTTTGACGTTTTTATATAAATTCCATCTAGTAACCGACCCTCCTTCTCTGTATAATTAAGATTAAATTTATCTAATAAATCGTATTTTGCAACAAATGAGGAGGAGTCAATATGAATAGATCAGTCCTAATAGTTCTAAGTTTGATAGTTATATCCTCTCTGCTCCTTACAGGATGCAACTTACCCGTCACGGTTGTTGTTAATACCAATAAAACTCAAGAAGCAACCTCAGCGCCTGAGTTGCCTACCGCCACAGTACAGATGGAGCAACCTACCGCTCAGCCGGCAATGGATACAGAAACGCCAGCCCCACCCACAACCGTCGCCCCTGAGAATACAGTCGAACCTACGCAGATTGTCCATTCAGCCATCCCCACTGACTCATACTATGAGTCAGATCAGATTGCAGTGGACTGCAACACTGGCGCCCGTCTCCCATCAGGGTCTACTCAGATCAACGTTTCTGGCTGCGACTATTGGAATCGTGAGTATCTTGAACGGCCAGCGGACTCCAATGGCGGCACTTATGTCCCTGCCCTGGATATTTTGTGGAGCCAGGTAGGCAAAGCCTCTCCCTGGGTGTACCTGCGCACCAAGGTCACCAGCCTGGCGGATGAACCGGCCGGTTACCAGACAGGCTTTGAAATTGATACCAACCTCGATTCACGCGGTAACTTCCTGGTACTTGCCAGCGAACCGAAATCGACCCAATGGACCACCGATGGCGTTCAGGTCTGGCAGGATACCAATAATGATGTCGGCGGCGCTAAATCTTTTGCTTATGATCAAAATCAGAGCAATGGCTATGAGACCGAGCTTTTCAACGCTGGCGTAGGCAGTGACCCCGATCTGGCCTGGGTGCGTGTCTCGCCCAAAGATTCCACCATTGTGGAATTTGCCGTCAAGGCCTCCATTTTGGGAGAAGCCAAGACATTCGCCTGGTGGTCCTGGACGGGCATCCAAAAGCTAAGTCCGGCTCAGTTTGAAGTGGTGGATCGTCTGCAAGACACCGAATCCTGGAATATGGATAACTCCTGCTCCTGGATCTACGGTACCAAACCCGAAGAAGGTCAGGTGGCGAATCTGTGCGCCATCGTCAAACCCACTCCAACGCCCACTTTGCCTCCAAACGAGGCCACTACCTGCCCGGTAAAACCGTGCCCAATCTTAAGTTTCTGGGATCCGGCTACCTGTACATGTAAACGGTTTATCATAATTATTCCAACGAAGACCCCAATTATTATTTACTAAACGATATGAATTAACGACCGGGATGATCCTTTAGGAGATCCCGGTCGTTTTTATTTAAGATACTTTTACTCTTATTTTTTTTAGTGAGGTGAAGTAGAATCAACCGATAGTCTTAGTATCGCCCATAAAAGCGTAACGAGACTTCACAAAACAAGCGTTGAAAGCAGGATTTTTTCATGGAAGCAAGCATACTTGCAAAACAAATCATCGTATTGAGAGACAATTTTACAAAAGGCTACACTCGCCCGCTCTCATGGCGAAAAGCCCAACTTCTTTCCCTTCAAATAATGTTGCGCGACCACTATACAGATTTTGAGGCTGCCTTACGCACAGATCTACACAAAAGCGCCTTTGAGACCTATGCCACTGAGATCGGTTTTTTGGAACGCGAGCTTGAGCATGCCCTCGCCCATCTGGACCACTGGACGAAACCGCAACGCACCCAAACACCGATCTTTCTACAACCAGGCAATAGCCGGGTGATCTTTGAGCCGCTTGGCGTTGCCCTCATCGTCGGCGCTTGGAATTACCCCATGCAGCTCACCATCGGCCCATTGGTTGCGGCTATCGCTGCAGGCAATGCCGCCGTCATCAAACCCCCTCGGACAGCTAAAGCCATTTTCCAGGCAATGGGCCGCTACTTGCCTGAATATCTTGATCCAAAAGCCTTTTTGGTGATCAATGATGATACGCCAAATGACCTCATTCTTGAGCAACATTTTGACAAGATCTTCTTTACCGGCAGTGCGGAAGTTGGCAAGGTCGTCATGGCTGCCGCAGTCAAAAACCTGACCCCTGTCACGTTGGAACTCGGTGGCAAAAGCCCGGCTATCGTAGACAAGAACGCAGATCTCGCCGTGGCTGCAAGGCGCATTGCCCAGGGCAAGTACTTCAACGCCGGCCAAACCTGCGTTTCTCCCGATTACGTTCTGGCACATGAAGCTGTATATGATGAATTGATCGCTCGAATTTCACAGGCAATTAAAGAGTTTTATGGAGAGGATCCTCATCAAAGCGATGAGTTTGCTCGCATCATCAACACCAAACAATTTGATGCGCTTTTTCCCTATTTGCAGGATGGTGAGGTCGTTTGCGGCGGCCAGACCAACCGTGAAGAGCGCTATATTGCCCCTACCATCTTGAAGAATGTATCGCCTGAATCTCCTGTTATGCAAAACGAGATA
>CAZWKK010000241.1:2540-3622 GCA_964634855.1 uncultured Anaerolinea sp. | reverse complement strand
TCACCACCCTCAACCCCAACGTGCAGGTAATGATGATGCCCAGCGGCTCCCAGTTTATTTTGCCGTATCCAACCACAACCCCGTAAGTCCGCATTCCCAAAGAATAAGGGCTGCCGTTTGGCAGCCCTTTGTTTTTAATCCTTCTTTTTTACAACCAGCTTCAACCCCCGCACCTCGGTCACCACCACCCGGTCTCCCTTATTCAGCGGGGATGAATCGGGCGCCAGCAGGATGCTCCATTGCTCGCCAGCGATCTGGGCAATACCTGAAGGTTTGCCAATTCCGACCACAAAGCCCTCTTTGCCGATAAGCGATTCCTTGCCGGTAATGATGGGCGCACGCATGGCGCGAACTGCGATCATAACAATGGCAAAGAACGACAGGCCCATCAGCACCCCCACGGTAATGACCAAGGGGACGGACACATTGGCAAATTTTGGCACCTTCGCCGAGTTGAACAACACCAGCGCTCCGGCAATGAAGGTGGCTGTGCCCACAACGGTAAGGGCGCCATGAGTGGGCGCTTTAATATCCAGAATGAAGAGTACAAACGCCACACCCATCAAGATGAGCCCAACATAATTGACTGAAAGCAGGTTCATGCCGTAAATAGAAACCGCCAGCAGCACAGCGCCGATGAAACCAGCCACCCAGCCACCTGGATGTGAGATCTCAATGAGAATGGCTTGCACGGCAATGGCTAGCAGCAGGAAAACAATATTGGGGTTGGTAAGCAATGCCAGCACATTTTCTACCGGCGTGATAGGCGTCTCATTAATGATAGCCGCACGCGTCTGTAAAGTGACGGCGGATCCGTTCAACACCACTACCTGCCCGTCCAATTGATTGAGCAGATCATTGATGTCCGTGGCAATAAAATCGACCAGCCCTGCATCCAGCGCTTCTTGCGCTGAGGCGGCTTTAGCATTCTCTATGGCATCTTCGGCCAGGCTAATGGCTTTATCGCCACGTTGAGCTGCCAGGGTACGTACCGTGGCTTTGAGGGCCTCTTTTACCTTGGTAGCCTCAGTTGAATCAATATTTTCGCCTTGAGCTCCCACCGGGCTGGCCGCGCCGATGAT
>CAZWKK010000241.1:0-2440 GCA_964634855.1 uncultured Anaerolinea sp. | reverse complement strand
AGGAGCGATTTTTCATGATCATCCTCAATTAAATTCATTATAGCATGTTGAAATTTCCATTTTCCGCCGCACCGTCAAGCGAAAAACCAGTTTGTGTATGAAATTCAAACGTCTTGTTAACATTCTTCTTGTAAAAGGGTCTTATATTTAGAGTTGCTATCAAGATATTTTCGTTTCAAGGAGCTACAAAATGTCAAAAATTATAGGTATCGACCTCGGTACTACAAACTCAGTTGTTTCCGTCATGCAGGGCGGCGACCCGGTGGTCATCACCACCGCTGAAGGCTCCCGTCTCTGCCCATCGGTTGTGGCATTTACCAAGAATGGGGAACGGCTGGTGGGCCAAACCGCCAAACGACAGGCAGTTATCAACCCTGAAAACACGGTTTTCTCCATCAAACGTTTTATGGGACGCCACGTCAATGAAGTAGAGAGTGAACGCAAGATGGTGCCGTATCAGGTGGTTGCCGGTCCTTCACAGGATGCCCGTGTACACATTCCGGCCACCAACAAAGATTACTCACCGCAAGAGATCTCTGCCATGATCCTGGCCAAGCTGAAAGCCGATGCTGAAGCTTTTTTGGGTGAAACCGTTACCCAGGCAGTCATCACCGTGCCAGCTTACTTTAACGACAGCCAGCGCCAGGCCACCAAAGATGCCGGCCGTATTGCGGGTTTGGAAGTGCTGCGTATCATCAACGAACCGACCGCATCCGCTCTTGCCTACGGTCTGGATAAAAAGAAAAATGAGAAGATCCTCGTATTTGACCTCGGTGGCGGTACCTTTGATGTATCCGTCCTTGAAGTCGGCGATGGCGTCTTTGAAGTGAAATCTACCAGCGGCGACACCCACTTGGGTGGCGATGACTGGGACGAAGTGATCGTCAATTGGGCTGCAGATGCCTTCAAAGCTGACCAGGGCATTGACCTGCGCGGCGACCGCCAGGCGTTACAGCGCTTGCGTGAAGCTGCCGAGAAGGCCAAGATCGAGCTTTCTACTGTGATGGAAACTGAGCTCAACCTGCCCTACATCACCGCAGATGCCTCCGGGCCGAAACACTTGCAGATGAAATTGAGCCGCGCCAAATTTGAGCAGATGACCGCTCCGCTTTTGGACCGCTGCAAGAAACCGTTTGAATCTGCCCTTAAAGATGCCGGTTTGAGCGCTTCCCAGATCGATGAACTCGTTCTGGTGGGTGGTTCCAGCCGTATGCCGCAGGTGGTGGATCTGGTGCGCAAGCTGATCAACAAAGAGCCAAACAAAGGCGTCAACCCCGATGAAGTGGTTGCCATTGGTGCAGCTATTCAGGGCGGCGTGCTGGGCGGCGAGGTCAAAGACATTCTCTTGCTCGATGTCACCCCGCTCTCCTTGGGTGTTGAGACCATGGGCTCTGTCATGACCAAGATCATTGAGCGCAACACCACCATTCCTATCCGCAAGTCTCAGATCTTCTCTACCGCAGAAGACAGCCAGACAGCAGTGGATATCCACGTACTGCAGGGTGAACGCCCCATGGCTTCAGATAACATGAGCCTGGGCCGCTTCCGCCTGGAAGGCATTCCGCCTGCGCCGCGTGGGGTACCGCAAGTGGAGGTCACTTTTGATATCGATGCCAATGGCATCATCAACGTGACCGCTAAAGATAAAGCCACCGGCCGCGAGCAAAAAGTGACCATCACTGCTTCTACCAACCTGCAGAAAAACGACATTGAGCGCATGGTGGAAGAAGCCAAGGCCCATGCCGCGGAAGATGAAAAACGCAAGGAACTGGCAGAAGTGCGCAACCTGGGCGACAACACTGCCTATCAGGTAGAGAAGGCCATCAAAGACCAGGGCGACAAGATGCCCGGTAACCAGAAGGACAGCCTCAACACCAAACTGCAGGAACTGCGCAGCGCCCTCACTGGCGAAGACATCAGCCGTATCCGCAGCCTGACCGAGGAATTGCAAAAAGAGTTTGCCCAGGTCAGCCAGGCCACTGCCCAATCAGCCGGTCCTGCCGGCCCACAGGCTGGCGGCCCCGCTCCTGACCAGAGCAATGGTTCCTCAGATGGCGATGTGGTGGACGGCGAATTTACTGAAAAGTAAGCCAACCGGCAAAATACACCAGGCAACAAATCCCGAGATCCGGTCCAGTTGACCGGATCTCGTTTTTGTCTGTATCTGGGAAAATGTCCCTTCCCCCCAATGTTATAATTTCACTATGAACAAAAAACGTCGCTTTCTCATCGGCCTCATCGCCGTTATCGTATTAGGGGCCATCATTCTGGCACTACCCCCTGTCTGGTCTCGAGTGGCATTTCACGCCCAGCAGATCTACGCTGAGATCAAATACAAGCTCAACCCCCCTGAACAGATCGTGTTCACACCGGGGCAAAGTGGCACCGAGACGACCCCAACCAATACGGTTGCTCCCACCAATACTCCCCAGGCTGCCAC
>CAZWKK010000240.1:0-3630 GCA_964634855.1 uncultured Anaerolinea sp. | reverse complement strand
TCGCCGATGAGGTTCCAGCCGATGCCAAAGAGGATCAGCGCCAGGGTGGCGGGCACAAAGGTCCACCAGTAGGTGAAGATGCCGCCCGGGCTGACGATCCAATCGCGGCCCAACACCAGGATCTGCCCCCAGGCGGAGCCCTGACCGATGCCAATAAAGGTGAAAGTTGCCTGCAAGAGCACCATACCGCCCACGTCTTTGGCGGCCAGCACAATGGCCGGCGAGATGGCATTGGGTAGGATATGGCGGAAAATGATGCGGATCTTCCTGGCGCCTACCACCTGAGCTGCCTCGATATATTCATTTTGGCGTACGCGTGTGATGGTTGTATCCATCACGCGAGCATAAGGCATCCAGGAAAAGAGGATGAAGGCGATCATCACTGGATCCAGGTTGTTGAGAAAAACCAACCAGGCAGGTAATTCATCTGGCAAGAAAACGCTGCTCTGTGAAGCGAAGATACTTGCTCCCATGCCTACCCTCATATACATGGCGCCGGCATTGGAAAGCAGAATGGTAAAAAGTTGGGTGATAAGCACCACCGCAGCGATGATGGGGAAAGCCAGGAAGGTATCGGTGATGCGCATGATGAGGTTGTGCATGAACCCGCCGCTGATGGCGCTGAGCGTGCCAATGAGGACACCGATGAGCATGGCAAATAGGGCGATGGAGAGACCAAAGATGAGAGCAGAACGAGACCCCCAAACCACAGCATGGTAAACACTGAGCTGACGTGACATGGTGCCGAACGGTTCAGCGGCCGTGGGGGCGTGCGGGGTAAAATCGCGGCTGTTGCCGACCACTTTCATCACACTGGGGTTTTTCGCATCCATGGGAGAAAGCAACGGCGCGGCAATGGCTACAGCCACGAAAAACAGAATAATGATAATGCCCAGCCAGTTCTGCCAGCGGGAAAAGAACCTGCGCATGCCTCTCATATTAGAGTGCCTCCCGCAAGCGAGGATCTACGGCAGCCTGCACCAGATCAAGGATGAACATGAGGAGCAGGACCACGATAACGCTGTAAAGGGTAAAGCCGAGGGCAGCTGCCGCGTCTGGAATGAATTGCATGCTGTTGACCGCAATCTCAGAAATGCCCTTGAAGTTGAAGATGATCTCCACAACGAATACCCCTGTGATCAGGGATGCTGCCGAAAGCAAACTGCTGGTGAGAGCGGGGGCAATGGCGTTGGGGAGAACGTGCCGCCATAAAATGCGGCTTTCTTTCATGCCTCGTGCTTTGGCTGCGGTGATGTAATCTTGGCTCATCTCATCTACCATCGAGGCACGGGTAACGCGCGCCAGGGTGGCCCAGTGTGCGAAGGCCAACGTGACCACGGGCATCACCAAATGGCGCAGGGCATCCACCGTCACATCCGGGCGGCCGTTGAGGAGGCCATCCAGGGTGAGGAGACCCGTATAGGAATGGAAATTTTTAGAAGACAGTAAAAGCCCAACAGCAGTACCGGTGCGTTCAGGTGAGAACCAGTACAAATTGACGTAGAAGATGGAGAGGAGAACCAAAGCCAGAATGAACGGTGGCAAGGAGGTGGCCAAATATGCCGTAAAGCGGAAGGCTTTGTCGGCGGGTTTGTGCTGTTTGGAAGCAGCCAAAACGCCGCTGAGAAGCCCCAGCGGGATGAAAACCAGAATGGAGTAAATGGCAAGTTCGGCAGTGGCGGGTGTGCGCTGAACCAGTGCATCCAATATATCGACACCCATGGTAGGACTGTAGCCCCAATTGCCGTGCAACAGGTTGTTAAGCCAGTAAAAATATTGTACCGGGTAAGGATCGTTGAGGTGGTTCTTTTCGATGATCATCTGGATCATGTGGGCGCGTTGTGCTTCTGTTTGGCGGGCGTTGGGGGGCATGTAAAGTTCTGCGCGCGTTTCGGCAGGGGTGAGCATCACCGTGGCATAGAGCACCGCAGTAGTGATGAAAAGGGTGATGATAAACGAAAAGGTTCGTCTCAAGATGAACCGCAGAATGGGTGGCATTTACTTGTGTCTGGCTTTCCTGTTCGTGATGGATATGCCAATTTTACCACCGGGGGAAAGTTGGTGGGATTATTTCCTTTATGATTGCCAGGTAGTCGGATGTTTACCCGCACCCCTGGCCGCTCTCCAGCCATGAGTAAGAGAGGGCAATTTTGAGAACGATTTGTTTCAGAAGATTTTGTCCTTTTCATGACTCTGTAGTTATTATTCTTACAAGACTATTGAAGATCTTTGCGCAACTTTGGGGGAGTAAGGTGCGTATATGATGTATGCTTTCACAATTAGATGAGACAAGAGTGTTTTCAATGCCCAATTTCACGGAAGCGGTTTCTTTATCTGATTTTGTTACTCGCCAGACTGATGTAAACCGCTGGATGTGGTATGCGGCGAAAGATGATCTGCCAGGATTTGCCAGAGCTTTCTCCCGCGCTGAGAAGTTGACGAACGAGAAGAAGCTGTCTGAGCAGGTGGATTGGCTGGCTGCCGGGTTGAACCGGGAGCTGGTGAATGAGGATGCCCGTCAGAACTTTGCTGATGCGGCCACGCATCGGCTCAAGACGCTGGGCATGACCATCATGGGGTTGACCTATGAGCAGTTGGCCGTGCTGGAAAACGAAGCGCTGATCCAATCGAGCCAGCAATTCTTTCAGCAGGCGCGCCAGTTTGACCCAGAAATCAGCGAGGGCGATATTTTTCAGGCCAGCCGCAACGTGTGGACATGCAGTTATTTGCAGGTATTGCTGGGGCTGGAAATTCAACTCACTCCGGCGATCTTTGCCTACAGCATGCTTTACCCGGTGAGCGATAACTACCTGGATGACCCGAAGCGCAGCAAGAGTGAAAAGATCGAGTTCAACCAGCGATTCTGCGCCTGGCTGCATGGCGAAAAGCCTGCGGCCAAAAATGAGCACGAAGAACAAGTAAAACGCCTGGTGGAAATGATCGAGAGCCAGTATGACCGCACTGCCTTCCCACAGGTATACGAGAGCCTGGTGGCCATCCACTGCGCGCAAGATGAGAGTATGCGGCTGCCGCAGGCACCTGTTCCGCCACACTCCGTGGATGTGGTGGGGGTGACGTTCAAAAAGGGCGGTACCTCCGTTCTGGCCGATGGCTTTTTGGTAGCCGGGGTGCTGACTCAGCGGCAGATGGAGATCATCTTTAATTATGGGGCTTTTGCTCAGATGATGGATGACCAGGAAGATGTGGCGGGCGACCTGAAAGACCACTCATTGACCATTTTTAGTGAGGCAGCGCGTGTGGGTAGGCTGGACCGCACCATGAGCAAGCTAATTTCATATTCAGCGACCCTTTTGAAGGACCTGGACGAGTTCGCCAGCCCCAGATCGTTGCCGCTGATCCAGCTTTCAATGAAAGGGATCGACCTGCTGCTGATGGATGCCTGCCTGCGCACCAAAAAATATTACTCGTGGCGTTACATTCACCACCTGGAGCGGTTCTTTCCGGTGCGATTTGGGTATATGCAGCAATTAAGGAACAAGATCCAGGAACGCAACTTAAGCCTGGGTCGATTGGTAAAGGCATTTTTCCCGGCAATACAATTGGCTTAGGAGGGGGAAACTCCGCTGATCTACTGGGAGATTGTAACGGCCCGATCTATTTTGCCAGATC